>NZ_CM001857.1:2590707-2694033 GCF_000400505.1 Musicola paradisiaca NCPPB 2511
ACGGCGGATTCGATCGCCGCCATAATGCGGGTGGAACCCACTTCCCGGCCGCAGGCTTTTTCGATGCGCACCAGGTGATGTTCCAGTTCATCCACGTCGTCGGTGGAGTCGGTCTTCGGCAGACGTACCACGTCCACCCCGCCGCGCACCGCCGCTTCCAGGTCTTTCAGACCGAACGGGGTACTGAGCTGGTTGATGCGCACCACTTTCTCGATATCGTTGTACATCGGGTGCTGCAACGCATGGAAAACCAGCAGGCGAGCGGTATCTTTTTCACGCAGGGAAACCGCGTCTTCCAGGTCGAACATGATGGAGTCCGGCTTGTAAATGAAGGCGTTGGACAGCATGGCGGCATTGGCCCCCGGCATAAACAGCATGCTGCGGCGCAATTTTTTCATGACAGTTTCTCCCATTCGATGACGTCGGTATCCGCAGCACGCAGTACCGCGCTCTGTACCCGGGCGCGGATGACACAATCCAGCGCGCCCTTGTCGTCCACAATGATGGTTCCCTCGGTCACGCCCAGCGCGGCCAGCGTTTCGTTGACGACCTGCTTAATCTGTTCGCCAAACTGTTTGATGACTTCGCTGTTGATCACAACGGTCAATTCGCCGGCCGCCGGTGCCACCTTCACCAGCAGATCGCTGGATTCGAAGGTGCCTGCGAGGGCCTCCTTGATGATTTTCATGGTGTTTTCCTGACTGATACAGTGAATGTGTTACGCGCAGGCCAATTCGCCATAACGCTGTAAATGCACAAAAGTCGTCGCCGGCACCAGCGCGCGTATCGCGTCGAACTGGCGCAGCTTCAGCAGCCGGCGCACTTCGGAGGCCGATATGGCCTGCCCGGCTTGCGCCCGCGTGCGTTCAATCTCAATGACCTGCAAGGCCGGCGCGTCCACCCTGTCCGCACACTCCAGCCAGTCGTGCATGTCCTGGTTGTAGCGATGCGTCACCGGGCAGAACGGCTCGGTGCCGACAAAGCGCCGCGTGATGTTCAACGCCGGCGCGATGTAGTGGCGGAAAATAATCAGATCCAGCGCCGCATGGGCCTGGGTGATCAGTTTTTCTTCCTTCAGGAAGTAGCCGGGGAAGGTCGCTTTGGAAATCATGTATTCCGAGCCGGCATGCACGGTCAGGTTCGGAATATGCGCCACGCCCTGACGCACCATCTCCAGCCGTTCGCTGAACGGAAAGAACGAAACGTCTTCGCGCACGACAAACAGGTGCAGCCAGTCGCAGGCCGCCGCCGCCTGTTCGGCCAGATAACGGTGCCCCAGCGTGAACGGGTTGGCGTTCATCACAATCGCGCCGATGTTATCGCCCGGCATGACTTGCGCCGCCAGCGACTGACAATACTGCCGGATGCCGATGGGGGTGTTTTCCATCAACACGGCGTGGGGGTCATAACAGGCCAGCGGATAGAACCCGCAGCCCCGGAACAGCGCAATGTTGTCCGGCCGGGTGTAGAGGAACAGGTGGAACTGCCCGCGTTCCGCCGCGTACTGCACCACTTCGCTCACCACCCGCACGCCAAGATTCAGTTCCCGGTAAGCCGGGTCGACCGCGACGCACTTGATGGTGTTGCCGCACAGCCCGGCGCAGGCCACCAGCCGCCCCTGATGCCGCCCGACGACGAACATGTCGATGTCCCGATCCATGCCAAGATGGCAATGGGCCAGAAACCCGCTTACCTCTTCCCGCGCCGCATGGGCGCCCGGATTATTCAGTGGGGAAAATTCAACATTCTCATCGACGTACATAACGGTTTTCCTGCTGCTGGTCTTGCGCTTTTCGGTACGGCCGCCGGTGTTCCGACGGCCGACCCGGTCAGTGGCCGACGGCGATCGGCGTTGCCGGTACGGCTTTCGCCGGCTGCGGCGCTTCACCGATAGTGTTGCGCAGATGCCCCACGTTCTCGATGTCCACTTCGATGCTGTCACCGGGGTGCATAAACAGCGGCGGCGTGCGTTTTTTGCCGACGCCGCCCGGCGACCCGGTAATGATGACATCGCCCGCGCTCAGTGCGGTGAAGGTGCTGATGTATTCAATCAGCTCCGCCACCTTGTGGATCATGCTGGCGGTGTTGTCGTCCTGCACCATACGCCCGTTGAGGTAGGTGCGGATGGCCAACTGATGCGGATCCGGAATTTCGTCGCGGGTGGTCAGGTATGGCCCGAACGCGCCGGTTTTCTGCCAGTTTTTGCCGGCGGTGAACCAGCTGTGCTGCCAGTCGCGCGCCGAACCGTCCATGTAGCAACTGTACCCCGCGACATGGGACAGGGCATGGTCGCGGTGGATGCCCTGACCGGCCTTGCCGATAACCACCGCCAGTTCGCCTTCATAGTCGAACTCGCTGGAATAGTGCGGTTTGAGCACTTGCGTGTTATGACCGGTCTGCGAATCGGCGAAACGGACAAACAGCGTCGGCGCCGGGTTCTGTTCGTCGAACTCCTTGCGTTTGTCGGCGTAGTTCATGCCCACGCACAGGATTTTGGAGGGCGACACGATGACCGGCAGGAAGGTCACATCCGCCACCGGGATATCCGGGGTCTGATGCTGAAATTCTTCCGCCAGGCGGAGGGCCTCGCCGGCCAGCAGCGCTTTGAGATCCGGGTAACGTTCGCCGAGGCGGCTGCCCAAGTCGATAAGACCGGCCTGGGTGTAGATCCCGTAGCTGTTTTTGCCGTTATGGCGGTAGCTTGCAAGTTTCATAATTCTTTACCTATTTGAATAACGCTGCGTTGCTCGTGCAGTTTTATTGCGTTAATACCGCCGTCACACCAGGAACTTGCCGAGAACCAGCAAGGCCACGGAGACGTTGATGGCCCCACCGATACGGGTGGCAATCTGAGCAAACGGCATCAGCACCATACGGTTGCCGGCGGTGAGGATTGCCACGTCGCCGGTACCGCCCTGCCCGCTCTGGCAGCAGGAGATGATGGCGACATCAATCGGGTGCATGCCAATTTTCTTACCGACGAAGAAACCGGTAGTGACCAAAGCGACCACGGTAGAAACAATCACCAGCAGATTAGTGAGGGTGAATGCGTGTACCAGTTCCTGCCACGGCGTGATAGCCACACCAACGGCGAACAGAATCGGGTAGGTCACGGACGTCTGGAAGAATTTGTAAACCACCTGAGAACCTTCTAGCAGTCGCGGAGACGCGCCATTCACCAATTTGACGAAGACCGCCACGAACAGCATACCGACTGGCGCAGGCAGACCGATCGTTTTCTGGCCGACCATACCCACCATGTACAACAGGATGGCCAGCAGCGCACCCGCCGCCAGGTTGGACGGATCCATCTTGCCGCTCACCGCGCTGGTCAGAGAGGCCGGAGCCTGTTCTGTATCATTGGCTTTGTTCGGCATCAGCTCGCCTTCGCCGGTCAGGTGCGGATAGCGTTTACCCAACTGGTTCAAGGCACCCGAGATAACAATGGCGGTCAGGCTGCCCAGCATCACGATCGGCAGGATACGGCCCAGCGCCACGCCTTGATCCATATGCATCAATGCGGCATACCCGATGGATAACGGGATGGCGCCTTCGCCCACACCGCCGGCCATAATCGGCAACACCAGGAAGAAGAACACCTGGAACGGATCCATACCCAGCGTGATACCTACGCCCATACCGACCAGCATGCCGACCACTTCACCGCACAGCATCGGGAAGAAAATCCGCAGGAAGCCCTGAATCAGCGTCTGCCGGTTCATGCTCATGATGCTGCCGACGATGATGCAGCAGATATACAGATATAAAATGTTGGTGGATTTGTAGAATTTGGTGGTGGACTCAACCACAACCTGCGGCAGCAGACCGTAGTACACCAGCGCAGACGGAATGAAGGTGGCGCAAATCGCCGCCGCCCCCATCTTGCCGACGAGCGGCAGACGTTTACCGAACTCGCCGCAGGCAAAACCAAAAAACGCCAGCGTCGCGACCATCACGACGATATCACTGGGCAGTTTCCCTCCCAGACAATCCAGACCGATCAACAAACCCGCCAGCAAAAATAACGGCACTGGAATAACACCAATTTTGTAGTTATCCAGAATATGCCACCATTTCTCTTTTAACGAAGCCTTCCCAGAGGCCCCCTCTTTCACAACGATATAAGCATCATCAGTGGTACTCATAACCTTCTCCCCTTGTTATTTTCCCGCGCATCTTAAAAGTTGAATGCTCATTATTATGTGACAATCCTCAAATTAGAAAATGAGTTTTAATGGCACTTATGGTTTTTATGGTTTTAATTATTTTTTCATTTAAAAACAACAAATTAAAATACGCCAAGATGGGAGGTTTTTCCGTGGTTTTTATGGATTTTATGGTGAAAATGGTTTGTTTGGAAATAAAAAATCACATGTTGAAAAAAGGTAAAACAATTGTCCGATTGCCGTGAATTCCAATTTAATTTTTATTTAAAACTTCGGAATAAAAAATACAAATTTCACAATGTCCCCGGCACAACTCACAATACGACTTTTTGCTCCCTGTTTTTTACGCCGTTCATGATAAATTAGCCACCTCAGAATGCTGAATGCTTCCGGAATATGCACGTTATGACTGTCAGATACCCTTTCCATCTCAGGTTATTCATCTATCTGATGATCTTTTTTTCGCTGCTGCTCGGCGGCACCAGCATCTATTATTATTATGTCGTCGAACAGCAGATGTATTCCGACCTCGGCAGTCGCGCCCAGATTCAGGCGCGGGAAATTGCCATTATTCCGTCGTTGATCGCGGCGGTGAAGCAACGTGACCTCGTCACCATCGACTCGTTGGTCGATCAACTCCGCGCACGCAGCGACGCCAGTTTTATCGTCATCGGCGATCGCAACGCCACCCACCTTTACCATTCTGAAGATCCGGCGCTGCTCGGCACCGAGATGATCGGCGGCGACAATCAGGAGGTGTTGGCAGGCCAAAGCACCATTACGTTGCGCCGCGGCGCGATTGGCATTTCCTTACGCAGCAAAGCGCCGATTATGGATGGCGATCAGGTGATCGGCATTGTTTCCGTCGGCTATCTGAAAAAACGTATCGATAACCTCACCTTCAGCAAAGTTGCCCAAATCGGGTTAGCTATCGGCGTCACGCTGGTGGCGCTGTTCTTCTTTTCATGGCTGTTCGCCCGCAATCTGAAAAAACAGATGTTCGGGCTGGAGCCGTTGGAAATCCGCCTGCTGGTGCGGCAACAAAAAGCGCTGTTGGAATCCATCTACGAAGGCGTGATCGCCATCGATAAAGAGCGGCGCATCGCGGTGATCAACCGGGCGGCCAAAGAACTGCTGGGGCTGGACGCGCCGACCTGGCAATTGCGGGGAAAGCCGATCGACGATGTCATCGCGCCCGCCGCGTTCTTTAGCCAACCCGATATCGTGAACACCGACACGCACGACGAAATCTGCCGTTTCAACCATGTCACCGTGATCGCCAGCCGGGTGCGCATCATGCTGGAAGACGAGTTGCAAGGATGGGTGATCAGTTTCCGCGATAAAAACGACATTCATACGCTGGGGATGCAGCTCAGCCAGGTGAAGCGTTACGCCAACAGCCTGCGCATCCTGCGTCATGAACAGCTTAACTGGACCGCAACCCTGGCCGGCCTGCTGCACCTGCGGCGCTACGATGAAGCGATCAGTTATATCGAAGCGCAGTCAGAAGGCGCCCAGGTCGTGCTGGATTTTATCGCCAGCCGGTTTTGCTCTCCGACGCTGTGCGGGCTGCTGCTGGGTAAATATGCCAGCGCGCGGGAAAAAGGTATCGAACTGCGCTTCGATCCGCGTTGTCAGCTTAACGCCATCCCCGCAGCACTGAACGAAACCGAACTGATGTCGATCATCGGCAATTTAATTGATAATGCGGTGGAAGCCACACTCGCCAGCACCTGGACTCATTATCCTGTCGAGGTTTATATCCACGACGGTGAGCAGGAATTGGTCATTGAAGTGGCCGATCAGGGCACCGGCATTGACCCCGCCATCGCCGATCGGGTATTTGAGATGGGCGTGACCAGTAAGCGAGAAGGCGATCACGGCTTGGGGCTGCACCTGGTGTCCAGTTACGTCAGTCAGGCTCAAGGGGTGATTGAAGTCTCCGATAACCAGCCATACGGCACAATTTTTTCGCTTTTTATTCCCAAGCACATTGGGCTTAATCACAACCGCCAACAACAGGAAAACTGAGTACCATGCCGATTGCGAGTACCATGCCGACTGAACGATCCATTGATAATTTCGACGTGCTTATCGTGGAGGATGAAAGAAAGCTGGCCAACATCCATGCCGAGTTCATCGAAAAGAACTTCGCGCTGCGCGTAGTGGGCATCGCCTCAACCCTGAACGATGCCAGGCGGCTGATACAGCAACACAAACCACGGCTGATCCTGCTGGACAATTACTTGCCGGACGGCGAAGGCGTTTCACTGATCGAAAGCGATGTACTCAAGGGCACCCAGTGTTCGGTGATCTTCATCACCGCCGCCAGCGACATGAATACCTGCGCGCAGGCGATCCGCTGCGGCGCGTTCGATTACATCATCAAACCGGTTGCCTACCCGCGTCTGCGCTCCTCGCTGGAGCGTTTTATCCAGTTCGTCAAAACGCAACATACTTACAAGGTTGTCGACCAGCAAAACGTGGATGTGCTTTATCAACTGCAAGCGTCAACCGCCCCCAATGGGCCCGGCAGCAAAGGCATTGAGGAAAATACCCTCAATCGGGTGCGTCAAATGTTCCTCAACGCGCCCGACACGCTGTACTCCGTCGATGAGGTGGTCACGCAGACCGGGCTGAGTAAAACCACCGCACGCCGTTATCTGGAATTCGGGGTGGAGAACCACTTTCTGGAAATTGAAATGCGCTACGGCAAGATCGGGCACCCGCGCCGTCTGTACCGTAAAAAAGAAGCCGAATAACCCCTCCGACGGCGACGGGCGTGCTGCGAACAACGCCCGTGGCCGCTCATCCTTTCCCCGCGCTTAAAACACCATGCTCATCGGGTCTGGATACTGGTACTCAAATCCCAGTTCACGGCAGATTCGCTGCCCGTCCACCCGCCGGTCTTGCGCCGGGTCGCCCGGCAAAAAGTGCGGCGGCGTCAGCCCCATGTGTGTCGCCTGCGCCGGATAAAACACGTCGCGGGCCGGGTGCAGCGGCGCGCACAGATTATACAGGTGCCCGCCGTGCGGGCGTTGCAGCAGCAGCTCGACCGCGGCGATCACGTCGTCCTGATGCACCAGATTCACACCGTGACACCCGTTCGGCACGTCACGCCGCCCCGCCAGAAAACGCCCGGGATGCCGATCCGCCCCCACCAGCCCGGCCAGCCGCAAAATATCCACCTGCGTATGCGGCAGCGCATGCAGCCACTGCTCTAACGCCACCAACACCCGGCCGTTGTCGGTATCCGGCTGCAACGGGCTGTCCTCTTTCAATTTGCCGCGGGTGGCGCCGTACACCGCCGACGAACTGGTGTAGATGATGCGCGGTACGCCAAACGCCAGCGCGCTGTTGACCAGTTGCTGTACCGCCTGCAAATGGCCGCCCCTTCCCGGGCGGTGCGCCCCGGCGGCAGGGTAACGATCAGCGCCTCCGTTTGCAGCAGCGCCGCCAGCGCTTCCGGCTCGCACTCCGGTTCCGGCGTCAGCCTCAAGCGGTAGCAGTCCACCCCCGACAACCGCGCCGCTTCCACGCCGTCATCCGTCGTCTTGCTGCCCGTGACCTGATACCCCCGCCCCAGCAAGGCCAGCGCCAGCGGCATCCCCAACCAGCCCAGCCCGATTATTGATACCTTCTTCATCGTTTCACCCCGATCTCTGCGGTTTTCGCCAGGTTGTTGCATCATGAAGTAACACCGTGACGCGGCACGGCGTCCCTTGTTCAGTTTACTCTTCGTCCCCCGGCAGTGATGACAATAAACGTGATGTTTTTAAAGGGTGATATTTTTGGGGTAAAAAAATGTTGCGTGAAGATAGCAAGATAGTTTAGGTTAGCTGACAGTTGAAACAACGCGGAAATGCCGCGAAGGCGCCCCAAAAACGCGCGCCATCACTGACACAGAGATAACCAAATTATGTTACGCACCCTGTTAAGCCACCATCATCACCATCACCCTGACTAGTCTTTCAGGCATTTGGTGCTGGAAGACAGTCAAATCTTCCAGTGGCACAGCGTGCGAAAAGAGCCCCCGGAAGATCGATTTCGGGGGCTTTTTTTATGGCCCTAACTTTTAAAAGCCTGAATCAACAGGCGTCACAGACAGGATAAATTGAGGTTCACATGCTGGATAAATCACGTTTACGCATCGCGATGCAGAAATCAGGCCGCCTGAGCGACGACTCACGGGAATTGCTTGCTCGCTGCGGCATCAAAATCAATCTGCAACAGCAACGTCTGATCGCGTTCGCCGAAAACATGCCTATCGATATTTTGCGCGTCCGCGATGACGATATCCCCGGTCTGGTGATGGACGGCGTGGTCGATTTGGGCATCATCGGCGAGAACGTGCTGGAAGAGGAACTGCTCGACCGCCGCGCCCAGGGGGAAGACCCGCGCTACTTCACGCTGCGTCGTCTCGACTTCGGCGGATGCCGCCTGTCGCTGGCTATGCCGCTCGATGAGGAGTACACCGGCCCGCAATGCCTGAACAATAAACGCATCGCCACGTCCTACCCCCACCTGCTCAAGAAATACCTTGATAAACAAGGCGTCAATTTCAAATCCTGCCTGCTTAACGGTTCGGTGGAAGTAGCGCCGCGCGCCGGGCTGGCCGACGCTATCTGCGATCTGGTTTCGACCGGCGCCACACTGGAAGCCAACGGCCTGCGCGAAGTGGAAGTGATTTACCGCTCCAAAGCCTGCCTGATCCAACGCGACGGCGAGATGCCGGTGGATAAACAGCAGTTGATCGACAAATTGCTGACCCGCATGCAAGGCGTGATTCAGGCGCGTGAATCCAAATACATCATGCTGCACGCGCCCAGCGATCGCCTGGAAGAGGTGATCGGGTTGTTGCCGGGCGCCGAGCGCCCCACCATCCTGCCGCTGGCGGGTGATCAGAACCGGGTGGCCATGCACATGGTCAGCAGCGAAACCCTGTTCTGGGAAACCATGGAAAAACTGAAAGTGCTGGGCGCCAGTTCCATTCTGGTACTGCCGATCGAGAAAATGATGGAGTGAGGGTCATGACCAATCGTTTCAATACCCTGATTGACTGGCAGTCCAGTTCGGCGGAACAACAGCGGCAGTTGCTGACGCGCCCGGCGATTTCCGCCTCCGGCCGCATCACCGCCACCGTCAGCGAGATTCTGGATCGCGTTAACGCCGAAGGCGACGCGGCGCTGCGCGATTTCAGCGCCCGTTTCGACAAGGTACAGGTGGATAATCTGCGCGTCTCCGCCGCCGATATCGACGCCGCCGCCGCCCGGTTGGGCGACGACATCAAACAGGCGATGGCGAATGCGGTGCGCAATATCGAGACGTTCCATTATGCGCAGGTGTTGCCGCCGGTGGATGTGGAAACCCAACCCGGCGTGCGTTGCCAGCAGGTGACGCGCCCCATCGCCAGCGTCGGCCTGTATATCCCCGGCGGCTCTGCGCCGCTGTTATCCACCGTCCTGATGCTGGCGACGCCGGCGCGCATCGCCGGCTGCGGCAAGGTCATCCTGTGTTCGCCGCCGCCCATCGCCGATGAAATTCTGTATGCGGCGAAGCTGTGCGGCGTGCAGGAAATCTACCAGCTCGGCGGCGCGCAGGCGGTGGCGGCGATGGCGTTCGGCACCGACAGCGTGCCCAAAGTGGATAAAATCTTCGGCCCCGGCAACGCCTACGTCACCGAGGCCAAACGTCAGGTCAGCCAACGCCTTGACGGCGCCGCCATCGACATGCCGGCCGGCCCGTCCGAAGTGTTGGTGATCGCCGATGGCGGCGCTACGCCGGATTTCATCGCCGCCGATTTGCTCTCCCAGGCGGAACACGGCCCGGATTCGCAGGTGATTCTGTTGACGCCGGACGCCGCCATGGCGCAGGCGGTGATCGCGGCGGTCGAGCGCCAGCTCGCCACCCTCTCCCGCGCCGACATCGCCCGTCAGGCGCTGGACAGCAGCCGGGTGATTGTGACCCGCGATCTGGATCAGTGCGTGGACATCAGCAACCAGTACGGCCCGGAACACCTGATCATCCAGACCCGCAACGCGGCAGATTTGGTGGCGCACATCACCAGCGCCGGTTCGGTGTTTCTGGGCGATTGGTCGCCGGAATCGGCGGGTGACTACGCCTCCGGCACCAACCATGTGCTGCCGACCTATGGCTATACCGCCACCTATTCCAGCCTGGGTCTGGCGGATTTCCAAAAGCGCATGACCGTGCAGCAGTTATCGCCGCAAGGGTTGCTGGGCCTGGCCGTCACCATCGAGACCCTGGCGCAGGCCGAACAGTTAACCGCCCACAAGAATGCCGTCACCCTGCGCGTCAACGCCCTGAAGGAGCAAGCATGAGTATCGAAAATCTGGCGCGCGAGAATGTGCGCCGTTTGACCCCGTACCAGTCTGCCCGTCGCCTTGGCGGCAACGGCGATGTGTGGCTCAACGCCAACGAATTCCCGCAGGCGCCGGAATACTCGCTCACGCTGCACACCCTGAACCGTTATCCGGAATGCCAACCGGCGCAGGTGATCGCGCGTTACGCCGCTTACGCCGGCGTCACGCCGGAACAGGTACTGGTGAGCCGCGGCGCCGACGAAGGTATCGAACTGCTGATTCGCGCCTTTTGCGAACCGGGCAAAGACGCCATTCTGTTCTGCCCGCCCACCTACGGCATGTACGCCGTCAGCGCCGAAACCTTCGGCGTGGAACGTCGTATCGCCCAGAGCACGGCGGACTGGCAGCTTGATGTGGCGTCCATCGAGCGTCAGTTGGATAACGTGAAGCTGATTTACATCTGCTCCCCCAATAACCCGACCGGCAATCTGGTCAATCAGGACGATCTGCGTCGGGTGCTGGCGCTGGCGCGCGGCCGGGCGGTCGTGGCTATCGACGAGGCCTATATCGAATTCTGCCCGCAAGCCTCCACCGTCAATTGGTTGGCGGACTACCCGCATCTGGTGATCCTGCGTACGTTGTCCAAGGCTTTCGCGCTGGCCGGGTTACGTTGTGGTTTCACGCTCGCCAATGCCGACGTTATCCAGTTGCTGCTCAAAGTGATTGCCCCTTATCCGCTCTCGCTGCCGGTGGCCGATATCGCAGCGCAAGCCTTGAGCGATGCCGGAATTGCCCAGATGCGCCGGAACGTCGCCGAGGTGCGGGAAAACCGCCGCTGGCTGGAAGAGGCGCTGAACAACCTGGACGGCGTAGACACCGTGTTCGCCAGCGAGAGCAACTACCTGCTGGTGCGTTTCGCCGACTCGGCAACCGTCTTTAAAACCTTGTGGGATCAAGGCATTATTCTGCGCGATCAAAATAAACAGCCAGGGCTGGCCGGTTGCCTGCGTATTACCATCGGCAATCGTTACGAATGCGAGCGCGTTATCACCGCACTGCAGGCGCTGTCTGCCACTACTGCGTAATTGAGGAATCACCGTGGGATTAAAATATCTTTTCATCGACCGCGACGGCACCCTGATCGCCGAGCCGCCCGAGGATTTTCAGGTAGACCGTTTGGACAAGCTGGCGCTGGAGCCGGACGTGATCCCGTCGCTGCTGACATTGCAGAAGGCCGGTTTCAAACTGGTGATGATCACCAATCAGGATGGGTTAGGCACCGCCAGCTTCCCGCAGGCGGATTTCGACCCGCCGCATAACCTGATGATGCAGATTTTCACCTCGCAGGGCGTGCGCTTCGAGCGTGTGCTGATTTGCCCGCATTTGCCCGGCGATAACTGCGCGTGCCGTAAACCCAAAACCGCGTTGGTGGATGCGTTTCTGAAAGACAACGTGATGGACAGCGACAATAGCTTCGTCATCGGCGACCGCGAAACCGACGTGCAACTGGCGCAAAATATGGGGATTGCCGGTCTGCGCTATCAACGTGATGGTTTGAACTGGCAGGCGATTACCGCGCAACTGACCAAGAGCGACCGCCACGCCCAGGTTAACCGGGTAACGCGCGAAACCGCTATCGACGTTGACGTCTGGCTGGATCGCGAAGGCGGCAGCAAGATCAACACCGGCGTTGGTTTCTTCGACCATATGCTGGATCAAATCGCCACTCACGGCGGTTTCCGCATGAATATCGATGTTAAGGGCGATCTGTACATCGACGATCACCACACGGTGGAAGACACCGCGCTGGCGCTGGGCGAGGCGCTGAACAAGGCGCTGGGCGACAAGCGCGGCATCGGCCGTTTCGGTTTCGTGCTACCGATGGATGAGTGTCTGGCCCGTTGCGCGCTGGACATCTCCGGCCGGCCGCATCTGGAGTACAAAGCGGAGTTCAATTACCAGCGCGTGGGCGACCTCAGCACCGAGATGGTAGAGCACTTTTTCCGCTCGCTCTCTTATGCCATGGCCTGCACCCTGCACCTGAGAACCAAGGGCCGCAACGACCATCATCGGGTGGAAAGCCTGTTCAAGGTGTTCGGCCGCGCCTTGCGTCAGGCAATACGTGTCGAGGGTAATACGCTGCCCAGCTCCAAAGGAGTGTTGTGATGAACGTGGTGATTCTCGATACCGGTTGCGCCAATCTCTCCTCGGTGATGTACGCGGTGAAACGTCTGGGCTATGACCCGCTGGTCAGCCGCGACCCAGAGGTGGTGCTGCGCGCCGATAAGCTGTTTCTGCCGGGCGTGGGTACCGCGCAGGCGGCGATGGATCAACTGGCGGAGCGCCAGTTGATCGACCTGATAAAAACCTGCACCCAGCCGGTGCTGGGTATCTGTCTCGGTATGCAACTGCTGGGCAGCCGTAGCGATGAAAATAACGGCGTGGACACACTGGGTATCATCGACACGCCGGTGGTACAGATGGCCGACCACGGCCTGCCGCTGCCGCATATGGGCTGGAACCGGGTCACGCCGCAGGCGGGCCACCGGCTGTTCCACGCGATTCCCGACGGCGCGTACTTCTATTTCGTCCACAGTTACGCTATGCCGGTATGCGCCAATACGATCGCGCAATCCACTTACGGCGAGCCGTTCACCGCGGCGGTACAGAAAGACAATTTCTACGGCGTGCAATTCCACCCGGAGCGCTCCGGTGCGGCGGGCGCGCAGTTGCTGAAAAATTTTCTGGAGATGTAAACGGCGATGATTATTCCCGCTTTGGATTTAATTGACGGACAGGTGGTTCGTTTGCATCAGGGCGACTACGGTCAGCAACGCCAGTACGGCAACGACCCGCTGCCCCGTTTGCAGGATTACCAACACCAGGGTGCGCAGGTGTTGCATCTGGTGGATCTGACCGGCGCCAAAGACCCGGCGGCGCGCCAGATCCCGCTGCTGAAAACGCTGCTGGCCGGCGTTTCCGTGCCGGTACAGGTTGGCGGCGGCATCCGCACCGAACAGGATGTCGTATCCCTGCTGGAAGCCGGCGCGCGCCGCGTAGTGATTGGCTCCACCGCCGTAAAACAGCCGGAGTTGGTACAACAGTGGTTTACCCGCTACGGCGCGGAAGCGCTGGTGTTGGCGCTGGACGTGCGCATCGACGCGCAGGGCGTTAAGCAAGTCGCTATCAGCGGCTGGCAGGAAAGCAGCGGCGCCACGCTGGAGCAGACCGTGGAGAGTTATCTGCCGTTCGGCCTGAAACACGTACTCTGTACCGACATTTCCCGCGACGGTACGTTGCAGGGCTCGAATGTCGATTTATACCGCGAGGTGAGCCAGCGTTATCCGCAGGTGGCGTTTCAAGCTTCCGGCGGCATCGGTTCGCTGGCGGATATCGCCGCGTTGCGCGGTAGCGGCGTTCAGGGCGTGATCGTCGGTCGAGCTTTGCTGGAAGGTAAATTTAACGTGGCGGAGGCAATCTCATGCTGGCAAAACGGATAATCCCTTGTCTGGACGTGCGTGACGGCCAGGTGGTCAAGGGCGTGCAGTTCCGCAATCATGAAATTATCGGCGATATCGTGCCGTTGGCTCAGCGCTATGCGCAAGAAGGCGCCGATGAACTGGTGTTTTACGATATCACCGCCTCTTCCGACGGCCGGGTGGTGGACAAAAGCTGGGTGTCTCGCGTGGCGGAAGTGATTGATATCCCCTTCTGCGTCGCCGGCGGGATCAAGAGTATTGAAGATGCCGGGCAGATACTCTCTTTCGGCGCCGATAAGATCTCCATCAATTCGCCCGCCCTGGCCGACCCCGATTTAATTTCCCGACTGGCGGATCGCTATGGCGTACAATGCATCGTGGTCGGCATCGATACCTGGCATGACGCCGAAACCGGCCGTTATCATGTCAATCAGTATACCGGCGATGAATCACGTACCCGTGTCACCCAGTGGGAAACGCTGGATTGGGTGCAAGAGGTGCAGAAGCGCGGTGCCGGCGAGATCGTTCTGAACATGATGAATCAGGATGGCGTGCGCAATGGTTACGATCTGGCGCAATTGACGCGGGTGCGCGATGTTTGTCATGTTCCGCTGATCGCTTCCGGCGGTGCGGGAACCATGCAGCATTTTCTGGCGGCGTTTCAGCAGGCCGGCGTGGACGGCGCACTGGCGGCGTCGGTATTCCATAAACAAATCATCAATATTGGTGAACTCAAGCAATTCCTTAAGCAACAAGGCGTGGAGATTCGGGTGTGTTAACTGAACAACAACGAAACCAGCTCGACTGGCAAAAAACCGACGGCATGTTACCGGTCGTCGTACAACACGCGGTTTCCGGTGAAGTGCTGATGCTGGGCTATATGAATCAGGCCGCGCTGCAGGTGACGGAAGAAACCGGTAAAGTGACCTTCTACTCCCGTACCAAACAGCGGTTGTGGACTAAGGGCGAATCGTCCGGACACTTTTTAAATGTGGAATCGATTACACCGGACTGCGATAACGATACGCTGCTGGTGCTGGCGACGCCGATCGGCCCGACCTGTCATCTGGGCAATACCAGTTGTTTCCATCCGGCGGAAAGCCGCTGGCAGTTCCTTTACCAACTGGAACAACTGCTGGCCGAGCGTAAGAATGCCGATCCGGCCAGTTCCTACACCGCGAAACTGTACGCCAGCGGCACCAAGCGCATCGCGCAGAAAGTCGGCGAGGAAGGGCTGGAAACCGCGCTGGCGGCGACTGTCCACGATCGGGAGGAACTGACTAACGAAGCCGCCGATCTGGTTTATCACCTGCTGGTGTTGCTACAGGATCAGGAGCTGGATTTGGCCACCATCATTCAGCGTTTGAAAGCGCGTCATAACCGCTGATATGTCATCCGCTTTGCCGGCTTCCGCCGCCGGTAAAGCGTCTCGCTTTTCCCTTCTTTCCCATCTTCGGCAAAATATTCGCCCGGTTTAACCGCGTCTGCGCATGTCTGGTTGATTAGGCTTTATTCGTGTTCAGCGGTGCGGAATAACGATACTTCGCGACCGCAGCAGTCAATCAAACCGGCCCGCTCCTGTGGCGCAAGTCCGCGTCACCGTTTCGGACATTTTCGCCAAGTAAGGAAAATGATATGCAACAGAAAATACGAGGTTCCCAACTGACGGTAATCGGCGCCATGTTGGCGGCGACGCTGCTGAGTCAAGGAGTATCGGCAGCGGATGCCAAAGTAGAAAGCTTGATCAAAAAGAATGGGCTGGATAACACACGGGTGCTGGTTATGTATCAGAACGGCAACCTGCAGCTTCAAACTGAAACGCCAAACAAGCTGATTCTGGTTAATCCTAAAGTCCGTGCCACCGATGTAGAGGCAAGCAAGGCCATGTACTGGTATCGGGGTATGCAATTTGATGAGTACAAGGCTTTCGACGCCACTAAATTTAAAACACTCCCTTGCGTGCAACAGGACAGCTTTTGCGGCATTACACCGGAATATACTTACGCGGCTAAATATCTGACCATTGAAAAACCCGGGGTCATGGTTCAGTTCAGTACGATAGAACCGGGCTGGCTTTATAACGAATTCACCAATAAGCATCGCTGCCAAATCAAAGCGGAAGGCGGCGGTACATTCGGACTCGGGGGAAAAGGAACCTCGGGCAGTTGCGATGCCGAATATAAGAACAAAGGATTGGGCAACATTTTCAACGGCTGGTTACAGCCGCCTCAAAAAATAGAGCCCATTATCGCCTACGTGCTTCTGGCAAAATAATCGTCCAGCATCAGGGGGATAGGGCCTTTTTAACCAACCGTCGCCACCTAATAACTGGCTTAACGCTGGAAGCTTTTCGAAACCCTCGGCCAGGTAGGGGTTTCTATCGACTAATAATCACCACCTCCCGAGGCGGTGGTTTACAGCTGGCAAAAAAATAGCACCCTCTCGGGTGCTATTCATGAAACAGGCGTTATGGCTGATTATCCGCCATATATGTTGGCACGATCTCGCAATTCCTTACCCGGTTTGAAGTGAGGAACATATTTACCTTCCAGATCCACTTTTTCGCCGGTTTTCGGATTACGGCCAGTGCGTGGTGCACGGTAGTGGAGTGAAAAACTGCCAAACCCGCGAATTTCGATGCGATCGCCATCGGCCAGCGTAGTGGCCATCTGCTCCAGCATCTCTTTCACCGCTTCCTCAACCACTTTGGCCGGGATATGCGATTGCTGTCCAGCAAGTCTTTCAATAAGTTCAGACTTGGTCATGATTCCTCCAAGTGAGTGGCTTGTGCATGCCACTGTAACTTACTACCGTTTAAGGTCGGGCGGCAAGTCCCGCCGCCTAACCCACCGAAATTACTCGCCTTTTGCAGCTTTGAACGCTTCAGCCATAGCGTTGGAGAAATTGCCTTCTTCCTGTTTGTTATTAACAGAAGCGATAGCGTCTTTCTCGTCAGCTTCATCCTTGGCACGGATGGACAGGCTTACAACACGGTTTTTACGATCAACACCAGTATATTTGGCTTCGATCTCATCACCCACGTTCAGCACCAGCGTTGCATCTTCAATACGGTCGCGAGAAGCTTCAGACGCACGCAGATAACCTTCAACGCCGTCGGCTAATTCAACTGTAGCACCTTTGGCGTCAACCGCAGTGACTTTACCCGTAACAATCGCACCTTTCTTGTTTACAGACAGGTAGTTGTTGAACGGATCTTCAGCCAGCTGTTTCACGCCCAGGGAGATGCGTTCGCGCTCTGCGTCAACCTGCAGAACCACCGCAGCGATTTCGTCGCCTTTCTTGTATTCGCGAACAGCTTCTTCGCCAGCTACATTCCAGGAGATATCGGACAGGTGCACCAGACCATCAATACCACCGTCCAGACCGATAAAGATACCGAAGTCAGTGATGGACTTGATCTTGCCTTCTACGCGATCACCCTTGTTGTGGGTTTCAGCGAACTGCTGCCACGGGTTGGCTTTGCACTGTTTCAGGCCCAGGGAGATACGACGACGTTCTTCATCGATATCCAGAACCATGACTTCAACCACGTCGCCCACATTAACCACTTTGGACGGATGGATGTTTTTGTTGGTCCAATCCATTTCGGAAACGTGTACCAGACCTTCAACGCCTTCTTCGATTTCTACGAAGCAGCCGTAATCAGTCAGGTTGGTGACGCGACCGGTCAGTTTGGTGCCTTCCGGATAACGTTTAGCGATAGCAACCCACGGATCTTCACCCAGCTGTTTCAGGCCCAGGGAGACACGAGTACGCTCGCGGTCGAACTTCAGCACTTTGACAGTGATTTCGTCGCCCACATTGACGATTTCGCTCGGATGCTTAACGCGCTTCCAGGCCATGTCAGTGATGTGCAGCAGACCGTCAACGCCGCCCAGATCAACGAATGCACCGTAGTCAGTGAGGTTCTTGACGATACCTTTGACTTCCATGCCTTCCTGCAGGTTTTCCAGCAGCTGATCGCGCTCGGCGCTGTTTTCAGATTCGATAACGGCACGACGGGAAACAACCACATTGTTGCGTTTCTGGTCCAGCTTGATCACTTTAAACTCAAGCTCTTTGCCTTCCAGATGCAGAGTGTCGCGAACCGGACGCACATCTACCAGAGAACCCGGCAGGAACGCACGGATACCGTTCAGCTCAACGGTGAAACCACCTTTCACTTTGCCGTTGATAATACCGGTAACAGTAGCGGATTCTTCGTAAGCTTTTTCCAGCATCAGCCATGCTTCGTGACGTTTGGCTTTCTCACGGGACAGCAGGGTTTCACCGAAGCCGTCTTCTACCGCGTCCAGAGCCACGTCAACTTCATCACCGACCTGGATTTCAATTTCACCCTGGGCGTTTTTGAACTGCTCTACCGGAATGGCAGATTCAGATTTCAGGCCGGCATCAACCAGAACGACGTCTTTGTCGATAGCGACCACAACACCGCGGACAATGGAACCCGGACGGGTTTCGATTTCTTTCAGGGATTCTTCAAAGAGTTGAGCAAAAGATTCAGTCATGTTGATAATCTTGAGTTTTTACATTTAACGTCCATCTAGCATCCTGCCCGATGGGGTTGCTTCACATCCCCGCCGAAATCCTTGCGACGAGGTAAAATTATTTGCCAGTCAGTTGCGGCAGCATATGGCGGACATATTCCAGCGCACGGGCCACCACTTCATCCAGCGTCATTGTTGTCGAAACCAGCACTAAAGCATCCGCTGCAGGCACCAGCGGTGCAACCGGCCGGTTGCGATCGCGCTCATCGCGCTCTCTGATCTCGGACAAAAGACGTTCAAAGTTAACATTAAAGCCTTTTTCCTGCAACTGCAGCATGCGGCGTTTGGCGCGTTCTTCAGCACTGGCATCCAGAAAAATTTTCACCGGCGCATCAGGGAATACCACCGTTCCCATATCTCGTCCGTCGGCAATCAGGCCTGGCGACTCCCGAAACGCCCGCTGCCGTCTGAGCAGCGCCTCGCGCACACGAGGGAACGCAGCAGCCTGTGAAGCGGTATTTCCGACGTCTTCCGTGCGGATTTCACTGCTGACATCCTCACCCTCCAGAATGACACGCAATTGCCCATCAGCCGGCACAAAACGGACGTCCAGATGCGATGCGATCGGAACCAGCGCTTCTTCCGACGCGATATCCACATGATGGTGCAACGCGGCCAACGCCAGCACCCGATAGATTGCGCCGGAATCCAGCAGGTTCCACTGCAACGCATCGGCCAACGCTTTGCACAGCGTACCTTTGCCTGCGCCACTCGGCCCGTCGACCGTAATCACCGGGGCAGTCACCGCCATTTCACTCTCCTTCAGATATTAGGAAACTGCATGTCTCTACAGACAATTTACCAAGTCATTATACGCTGTAGCGGGGACAATCGTGAAATTAAAGACTTATTACTGCAGAAAATTCCGGGAATTAATCTATCGGCAGAGCAAGTTTCTACAATACGGGGTCGGTACGACCCCACGACAGGAAATTCAATCGTGCCGACTCAGACGCTCCAGTTGTTGGAAGTAATCCGGAAACGTTTTGGCGGTGCACTTGGGATCGAGGATCGTGACAGGCGTATCGGACAACGCCACCAATGAAAAACACATGGCCATTCGGTGATCGTTATAAGTACCAATCTCAGCCGCTTGCAGCTGTTTGGGCGGCGTAATGCAGATGTAATCATGCCCTTCTTCCACCTCAGCGCCGACCTTACGCAGTTCAATCGCCATCGCAGCCAGCCGATCGGTTTCTTTCACGCGCCAGTTATAGATATTACGCAACGTCGTGGTTCCGCCTTGCGCGAACAGCGCCGTCGTGGCGATCGTCATCGCAGCGTCCGGAATATGGTTCATATCCATATCAATGGCATGGAGTTCGCCACGCTGGCACTCAATATAGTCATCGCCCCAACGAATCTGCGCGCCCATTTTTTCGAGCACATCGGCAAAGCGGACATCGCCCTGCACGCTCTTACGCCCGACACCGGTCACGCGCACCGTACCGCCGCGAATCGCCGCAGCAGCCAGGAAATACGAAGCGGAAGACGCATCGCCTTCAACCAGATAATCTCCCGGCGCCCGGTAATGCTGGTTCCCGGCAATCGCGAAAGTTCGATATTCCGCATTTGTCACATCGACACCGAATGCTTTCATCATATGTAACGTAATGTCGATATAGGGTTTGGACACCAGATCGCCCTGGATGGTGATGCGGGTATCCTGCGGAGCAAGCGGCGCAGTCATCAGCAACGCAGTAAGAAACTGACTGGAAACCGAGCCGTCAACACTGATGTCGCCGCCGACAAACCCACCCCGTAACCGCAGAGGCGGGTAATTTTCCTGTTCCAGATAATCAATGCCGGCGCCTCCCTGGCGCAGCGCGTCCACCAGATGACCGATGGGACGCTCTTTCATACGCGGCTCGCCCGTCAAAACGATGTCGCCGGCAGTCAGGCACAATGCAGCGGTCAGCGGACGCATCGCCGTGCCCGCGTTCCCCAGAAACAGCTCCAGACGTTCCGACGTCTCGAAGGCATGTCCCAGGCCCGTAATTTCACACACGGTTCGATCGTCGGAAAGCGTATAGCTGACCCCCAACGCTTTCAGCGCATTGAGCATATGACGGACATCATCGCTGTCCAGCAGGTTGGTAAGCCGGGTCGTACCTTCGGCGAGCGCCGCCAGCAGCAGCGCGCGGTTTGAAACGCTTTTGGAGCCCGGCAAGTTGATGGTGCCATTAACCAGAGAGACAGGCTGTAGGGTCAGGGATTCCTGCATGTGAAACTCATTCTCCTCATGAATAGATATAACAGTCCGATCGAAAACACAGCGGCCATCCATCGACAAGCGAGGCAAGGCATTGTCATTATTACGGTTTTCTATGCGAACCCCGTATTCCTGTCATGGCTTGCAACGTTTTTCCGACAGCACTGCTGCTATACAACCGGGACAACCGGGGACGACGACCGGGGGATTGCAATCGGGGATTGACACCCAAGGATCGGCACGGCAGCAAACCGCCGTGCCATTGGCTCATTATCAGCCGTGGCGACGTTCAAAGTCGGCCATGAAATCGGTCAATGCCTTCACGCCTTCGATCGGCATGGCATTATAGATGGAGGCCCGCATACCACCTACCACGCGATGGCCTTTCAGCGCATGCAGACCCGCCTCCTTGGATTCTTTCAGGAACAGGCTGTCCAGTTCCGCATCCGCCAGCAGGAACGGCACATTCATACGCGAACGGTTCGCCGTAGCCACATCATTGCGATAAAAAGCGCTGCCATCAATGGCCGAGTACAGCAGGTCGGCTTTGGCTTGATTGCGTTTATCCAATTCCACCAGCCCGCCTTGCTCTTTCAGCCATTTGAATACCATGCCCGAGAGATACCAGGCGAAGGTCGGCGGCGTATTGAACATGGAACCGTTATCCGCCAGCACTTTGTAATCCAAAATGGAAGGCAGTTCGCGACGGGCTTTGCCGATCAGGTCATCACGCACGATCACCAGGGTTAAACCGGCCGGGCCGATGTTTTTCTGCGCGCCGGCGTAGATCACACCATAACGGCTGATATCCAGCGGACGAGACAGAATGCTGGACGAGTAGTCGGCCACCACCACCTTGTCGCCAAAATCCGGCTCTTCTTCAATCGCTAGACCGTCGATCGTTTCATTCGGGCAGTAATGCACATAGGCCGCATCGGCGGACAGCGCCCACTCACGCATCGGTTTGACCGCACGCAGCCCGTCGATACGGGTTTTGATATCAATAACGTTCGGCGTGCCGTATTTTTCCGCTTCTTTCACTGCGCTGTAAGCCCAGTAGCCTCCGTCGATATAATCGGCTGTCGAATTATTACCCAGCAGATTCAACGGCACCGCCGCAAATTGGGCACGGGCGCCGCCGTGACAAAATAGAACTTTATAGTTGGCGGGGATCTTTAGCAGGTCACGCAGATCCTGTTCGGACTCTTCGGCGACTTGCATGAATTCTTTACTGCGGTGGCTGATTTCCATCACCGATGTGCCCAGACCGTGCCAATTACAAAGTTCCTGTTCCGCACGACGCAATACTTCTACCGGCAACATGGCTGGACCGGCACTAAAATTGAAAATCTGAGTCATTTCCCCTCACCACTTTAAATAAAAATAGCGACCTAATATGTCGCATTGTTTTACCTTATATCGGTTTTATCACTCACCCTGCATGCCTGCAACGCTTATTCTCGTTCGAGGATGAAATCTTTAGCACCCGATTGCGTGATCGTCATCACTGTTACCTGGCTGTTACAGAATAAATAGAGTCGATACGCAAAACCCCGTATTATGCACGCCCCGTTACCATAATCAGGTTGCTACCATGACCCAGACTTTTATCCCAGGCAAAGACGCCGCCCTGGAAGATTCCATCGCCCGTTTTCAACGACAACTCCAGGACCTGGGGTTCAACATCGAGGAAGCCTCATGGCTTAATCCGGTGCCGAATGTCTGGTCGGTGCATATCCGCGACCGCGACTGCGCCTTATGTTTTACCAATGGTAAGGGCGCGACGAAAAAGGCAGCGCTGGCATCTGCGTTGGGTGAATACTTCGAACGCTTGTCCACCAACTATTTTTTCGCCGACTTTTATCTCGGCAACGCGATCGCCAACAGCGACTTCGTACATTATCCGGATGAAAAATGGTTCGCCATTCCCGATAACGACAGCCTGCCTGCAGGCATTCTGGATGAACGCCTACACCGCTTCTACGATCCAGACCAACAATTAACCGCCAGCGAACTGGTGGATTTGCAGTCCGGCAACGCCGAACGCGGTATCTGCGCCCTGCCTTTTACCCGTCAGTCTGATCATCAGACGGTGTACATTCCGATGAACATCATCGGCAACCTGTACGTTTCCAACGGGATGTCTGCGGGCAACACCCGTAATGAAGCCCGCGTACAGGGTCTGTCGGAAGTTTTCGAACGCTACGTAAAAAACCGGATCATCGCCGAGGCCATCAGCCTGCCGGAAATTCCATCCGACGTACTGGCACGTTACCCCGGCGTGGTTGAAGCCATCGCCACATTGGAACAGGAAGGATTCCCGATCTTCGCTTACGACGCCTCGCTCGGCGGCCGTTATCCGGTGATTTGCGTGGTACTGTTCAATCCCGCCAACGGCACCTGTTTCGCCTCGTTCGGCGCGCATCCGGATTTCGGCGTCGCACTGGAACGTACCGTGACCGAGCTGCTGCAAGGACGCGGGCTGAAAGATCTGGACGTTTTCACGCCCCCGACCTTCGATAACGACGAAGTGGCGGAGCACACCAATCTGGAAACGCATTTCATCGATTCCAGCGGTCTGATCTCCTGGGATTTGTTCCGTAAAACAGCCGATTATGCGTTTGCGGACTGGAGCTTCAGCGGCACGACCGAACAGGAGTTCGCCACCCTGATGGCGATCTTCCGGCAGGAAGATAAAGAAGTGTATATCGCGGATTATGAACATCTTTCCGTCTATGCTTGCCGCATTCTGGTGCCGGGTATGTCGGATATTTACCCGGAGGAAGATCTGCTGCTGGCCAACAACAGCATGGGTGCGCATCTGCGCGACACCTTGCTGGCGCTGCCAGACAGCCAATGGGAGCAAGGCGAATATCTGAATTTGCTGCAACAGTTGGATGACGAAGGTCTGGACGATTTTACCCGCGTGCGTGAACTGCTGGGCATCGCCACCGGCAAAGATAACGGGTGGTTTACTTTGCGCGTCGGCGAGCTGAAATCCATGCTGGCGTTGGCGGGCGGCGATCTGGAACAGGCGCTGAGTTGGGCGGAATGGTCGCTCGATTTTAATCAGTCCGTGTTCAGCGCCGAGCGCGGCAACTACTATCGTTGCCTGCAAACGCTGCTTCAACTGGCGCTGGAGCCTGAACGCGAACCGGCGTTGTACTACGACGCTTTCGTGCGCATGTATGGTCAGGACGCCGTCGACGCCGCCAGCGCGGCGATTACCGGCGAACAAAGCTTCTACGGGCTGTTCGCCATTGATAGTGATCTTACCGCCCTGAAAGCGCATCAGTCACTTTTAGCCGCCTACGAAAAATTGCAAAACGCCAAACGCCGACACTGGCAGAACGCCTAATTCCCACCCGGCGAGTATCACTTTATTGTTGTCACCGATCAGGCGAAACCGGAACACCGGTTTCGCCTGTCTGCGTTCCGGATTTGTGCAGGGTTTTTATTACCTGTCTGGCTATTTTTGCCTTACAATATCGCGCGAAGATTGCGACGTCATACTCTGGCTTCCTTTCTTTTCCGGTCAGGCAGCATTTTTTCGGGTCGTGCTGGCAGCAGGAATAATCCAGGAGCTGTTTTCCCGGAAATATTTATTGTTCCTGTTTGACGATATGTTTATTCCATACACCGATGCCTTAAATAATTCGAGTTGCAGTCAGTGATGCGGACGGACGATAAATCTGCCGCGAGCAGATTTAAATGCAGCGTATTACGCCCCCAAAAAGGCGCAACCCAGGGATGGGCCGAGTAATAAATGAAACCAAAGTATGTCGGGTATAAAATAGTTATTTATCTGGGTTCATTGTTTGTGATGATAATAAATGACGTTATTGTTATAAAACAGTGAACAAAGAATTAAATAACCTAAAACCGACGCACGAATTTACTACAAAAACATATTTTTTTTAACGCTAAAACAGCCCGAACATTGCCTTTTTCAACATATTTAATAAATTTTAAAATTTTTTTTCTCGTTATAAAACATTAGGTTATACCAAGAAACACCCCTACTGATAGAGCGTTATCGCCTTATAGTTTTCACCGATATGATCCATGTCAAATTTTGGCCCATAGCGCTTTGTTAATATTTCAACGTAGATAATCATTGAGAGAGAGTTAGTGTGAAAACTGACAACCCCTTCACTCTATTATTACCGCCAGCCATGGCGAAAGTCGCCGAAGACGCAGGCGTTTATAAAGCGACAAAACAACCGTTAACCGCTTTTTTTCTGGCGGTCACTGCCGGTGTTTTCATCTCTATCGCGTTCGTCTTTTACATCACGGCAACCACCGGTACCGCATCAATGCCTTATGGCATGGCCAAACTGGTAGGCGGCATCTGCTTCTCCCTGGGCTTGATGTTGGTCGTGGTGTGCGGCGCCGACCTGTTCACCTCCACCGTGCTGACCGTGATTGCAAAGGCCAGCGGTCGCATCACCTGGAAGCAACTGTGGCTGAACTGGGCTAACGTTTATATCGGCAACCTGCTTGGCGCGCTGTTCTTCGTGGCGTTGATGTGGTTCTCTGGCGAATATATGGTGGCAAACGGCGCCTGGGGGCTTAATGTCCTGCAAACCGCCAGCCACAAACTGGAGCATACTTTTATCGAAGCGCTGTGTCTGGGGATTCTGGCCAACCTGATGGTGTGTCTGGCGGTATGGATGAGTTACTCCGGCCGCACCCTGACCGACAAATGCTTGGCGATGATACTGCCGGTCGCCATGTTCGTCGCCAGCGGCTTCGAGCATAGCATCGCGAATATGTTCATGATTCCGATGGGGATCGTTATTAAGAATTTCGCTTCAGATTCATTCTGGCACGCCATTAATATGACTGCCGTCCAGTTTGAACACTTGAGCGTCGGGAATTTCATCGTCGACAACCTGATCCCGGTCACTCTGGGGAACATCATCGGCGGCGGATTTCTGGTTGGGCTGACCTATTGGGTCATCTATTTGCGCGGTGGAGATCAGCACTAAGCTGCTGTCGGCCGCAACGTCGGGTTACAAAAAATCCATATCAAAGGTAGGTGTAATATGACCGAACTGAATGAAAAACTCGCCAACGCATGGGAAGGTTTTAGCGCAGGCGAATGGCAGAATGGCGTCAACGTGCGTGACTTCATTCAGAAAAACTACACACCGTATGAAGGTGACGAATCTTTCCTGAGCGGTGCCACCACAGCCACCACAGCCCTGTGGGATAAAGTGATGGACGGCATCAAACAGGAAAACCGCACTCATGCGCCGGTTGATTTCGACACCGACGTTGCAGCCACCATCACCTCCCACGATGCCGGCTACATCAACAAAAATCTGGAAAAAATCGTCGGTCTGCAGACTGATGCGCCATTGAAACGCGCGCTGATCCCGTTCGGCGGCATCAAAATGGTTGAAGGCTCCTGTAAGGTGTATGGCCGTGAACTGGATCCGCAGCTGAAAAAAATCTTCACCGAATACCGTAAAACCCACAACCAGGGCGTATTCGATGTGTATACCCCGGATATCCTGCGCTGCCGTAAATCCGGCGTGCTGACCGGTCTGCCGGACGCCTACGGCCGTGGCCGTATCATCGGCGACTATCGTCGTGTTGCGCTGTACGGTATCGACTACCTGATGGCGGACAAATTCGCCCAGTTCACTTCCCTGCAATCCAAACTGGAAAACGGCGAAGATCTGGAAGCGACTATCCGCCTGCGTGAAGAAATCGCCGACCAGCACCATGCTCTGTCACAGATCAAAGAGATGGCCGCCAAATACGGCTGCGATATCTCCGGCCCGGCTACCACCGCTCAGGAAGCCGTACAGTGGACTTACTTCGGCTACCTGGCCGCGGTGAAATCCCAGAACGGCGCCGCCATGTCCTTCGGTCGCGTATCCAGCTTCCTGGATATCTACATCGACCGTGATCTGAAAGCCGGTAAAATCACCGAGCAGGATGCCCAGGAACTGATCGACCACCTGGTGATGAAACTGCGTATGGTGCGTTTCCTGCGTACTCCGGAATACGACGAACTGTTCTCCGGCGACCCGATTTGGGCAACCGAATCTCTGGCCGGTATGGGCCTGGATGGTCGTACTCTGGTCACTAAAAACAGCTTCCGTTTCCTGAACACCCTGTACACCATGGGCCCGTCTCCGGAACCGAACATGACCATCTTGTGGTCTGAAAAGCTGCCGGCAAACTTCAAGAAATTCGCCGCTAAAGTGTCTATCGACACCTCTTCTCTGCAGTACGAAAACGACGATCTGATGCGTCCGGACTTCAACAACGACGATTACGCGATCGCCTGTTGCGTGAGCCCGATGGTGGTTGGCAAACAAATGCAGTTCTTCGGCGCCCGTGCAAACCTGGCGAAAACCATGCTGTACGCCATCAACGGCGGCGTGGACGAAAAACTGAAAATGCAGGTAGGCCCGAAATCCGAGCCGATCAAAGGCGACGTTCTGCACTTCGACGAAGTGATGGATCGTATGGATCACTTCATGGACTGGCTGGCCAAGCAGTACGTCACCGCCCTGAACATCATCCACTACATGCACGACAAGTACAGCTACGAAGCTTCTCTGATGGCGCTGCACGACCGTGACGTATTCCGCACCATGGCTTGCGGTATCGCCGGTCTGTCCGTCGCGGCTGACTCCCTGTCTGCTATCAAGTACGCCAAAGTGAAACCGATTCGCGACGAAAACGGTCTGGCTGTCGACTTCGACATCGAAGGCGAATACCCGCAGTTCGGTAACAACGATCCGCGTGTTGACGACCTGGCCTGTGACCTGGTTGAACGTTTCATGAAGAAAATTCAGAAACTGAACACCTACCGTGGCGCGACACCGACTCAGTCCGTACTGACCATCACCTCCAACGTGGTTTACGGTAAGAAAACCGGTAACACTCCTGACGGTCGTCGTGCTGGCGCGCCGTTCGGACCGGGTGCCAACCCGATGCACGGCCGTGACCAGAAAGGGGCTGTCGCCTCTCTGACCTCCGTGGCGAAACTGCCGTTCGCCTACGCGAAAGACGGTATCTCCTATACCTTCTCCATCGTGCCGAACGCGCTGGGTAAAGACGACGACGTGCGTAAAACCAACCTGGCAGGTCTGATGGATGGTTACTTCCACCACGAAGCGTCCGTCGAAGGCGGCCAGCACCTGAACGTCAACGTCATGAACCGCGAAATGCTGCTTGATGCCATGGAAAACCCGGAAAAATATCCGCAGTTGACCATCCGTGTTTCCGGTTATGCCGTGCGCTTCAACTCGCTGACCAAAGAACAGCAGCAGGACGTGATCACCCGTACTTTCACCCAGTCCATGTAATTACATGTCTGTCTGAAAACACGTAACATAGAGGCTCCACATCCGTGGAGCCTTTTTATCGCGGGTGATCTCGCTCATACTCAACGGATCGCTGCGCATACGGATGGAGATGTCCCCGAAACTCATCCGCCGCCCCACCGGAAAGAACCTGTTTTGTCAGCCCGCCACACGGCTGACGTGCTGACAAAACAGATTCGACGCAGATCTCCCCTGTCGGAGAACACGTATCTGCGCTCATGACAGGCCGCTATTGTCCGGCCAAACCTGGAGAAACCTCGCAATGTCAGTTATTGGTCGCATTCACTCCTTTGAATCCTGCGGTACCGTCGACGGCCCCGGCATCCGATTCATCGCCTTCTTTCAGGGCTGCCTGATGCGTTGTCTCTACTGCCACAACCGGGACACCTGGGATACTCACGGCGGTCGGGAAATCACGGTGGAAGAGCTGATGAAGGAAGTGGTGACGTACCGCCATTTCATGAATGCGTCCGGCGGCGGCGTTACCGCATCCGGCGGCGAAGCCATTTTGCAGGCGGAGTTTGTGCGCGACTGGTTCCGCGCCTGCCATGAGCAAGGGATCAATACTTGCCTCGACACCAACGGCTTCGTGCGCCGTTACGACCCGGTTATTGATGAACTGCTGGATGTCACCGATCTGGTCATGCTGGATCTGAAACAGCTCAATGATGATATCCACCAGAATCTGGTCGGCGTATCCAACCACCGTACACTGGAATTCGCCCGCTATCTGGCCACACGCAATCAGCGCGTCTGGATCCGTTACGTCGTCGTCCCCGGCTGGACGGATGATGACGCCTCCGCCCATCTGCTGGGGGAATTTACCAAAAACATGAGCAATATCGAGAAAATCGAACTGCTGCCCTACCATGAACTGGGCAAGCACAAATGGACTGCCATGGGTGAGGAGTACAAGCTGGACGGTATCAAACCGCCCAAAGCCGATATTATGGATCGCGTAAAATCCATTATCGCCGGCTACGGCCATAAAGTGGTTTACTGAACAGCGGCCTACCCTTTCGGGCAACACACTAACACACCCCGTTCTCTGCGCGTCGCCTGCCGGCGGCGCGACGGTTTTTCAATCAAGCGCTGTACCGCTTTCAGTCCTTTTATTCCCCTCGCCCAATGAACACCATTTTCACCGACTGGCGGCAATACAGGCGTAAAAATAGACATTGCAGGATATTATATTGCAGAGAGCACTCATGCCGCCCAAAGGCGGCATGAGTGTTTACAAAGAGCCCTGGTGTAACGCATAAAACCACGCAATCGGGTGGAGCCGGCTCAATGAGCTGACGGCTGCGCGTAACATAATGGGAATTGGCATTGAATAAAATAGATTTATTTCAATGTGAATATTTTAAAAATACATGTATTCAGGGACAGGTATGCGCCTCGATAAACTTGAAATCCGCTGGTTAAAACTCTTTTGCAAAATCGTCGAGAAAAAAGGGATCACTAACGCGCAGGACGCCACCGGCCTCAGCCAACCGGTGCTGAGCCACTATCTTTCGCGTCTTGAAGATGCGCTGGGGCTGGTATTGTGCGAACGGGGTCGCGGCGGATTCTCGCTGACCACCGAAGGCGAAGTGGTGTATCAGGAAGCCAGAGCCGTCATCGCCACGTTGGATGATTTCGCCAACCGTCTGGCGCGCATCAAGCACGAACTGATCGGCGAAGTGCGCATCGGCTGCCTGGACAATATCGCCTCGCATCCCGAACAGGCGGTTTCTCTGGCGATCCGCCGCCTGTTTGCCCGCAGCCCTGAAGCCTCCATGCACCTCAGCATCAACGACTATCATTCGCTGATGGAACGTCTGCGCAACAGCGAGCTGGATATCGTCCTCACCGTACTGCCGGATGACATCCCGCCGGATATCTTTTTTCAACCGGCATTCATCGAACGCAGCTCGTTCTATGCCGCAGCGGAGCAGGCGCCCCGGGTCGAACAAGAGTGGCGCGACGGTACGCTGAATCCCAAACGTCTGCTGGTCGGCGGCTACGCCACCAATGAAATCTGCCAACAGTTAGGGCCGATAGCCCGGCAAGGGTTGAAGAACACAACCTGGAATGAAGAAGGCAGCCTGCTGCTGTTACTCGCGGGCACCCATGTCGGCTTTTTGCCGGATCACTACGCCGAGCGCTGGGTTCAGGAAGGGAAACTGTGTGCGATATCTCCGGAAAATCTCGGCCTTGCCAGCATTTTTTATCTGGTACGGAATGCCAGACAGCGGCTAAGCCCGGTCGCGGAAGTGCTCTGGAACAACATTATCGAAGCGGGGCAACCGTCACTGACCGGCGGTACTCCGCGCATGACGACATGACCGGCCAGCGCTGCGCGTGTGCCGGGTTATCCCTGCGCAGCACTCAACGGCGCCGCATCGCTATACCGGTAGCGGGCGCGGATGATGGTCGGTTGTTTTCAGCAACAGAATCAGGTATCCCAGCGCCACCACGGCGATCAGCACGAACAACTGTGCATCGGAATACGCCTGCATCAATAGCGCCGCCAGCGACGGCCCGCACAGACTGCCGAGGGTATAGCTGAGCAACAAGGCCTGATTCATCGCCACCAGCTCATCCGGCGCAACGCGCTCACAGGCCCAGGACATCGCGACAGGGTAGAGCGTAAAACCCGCCGCCCCCAGCAGGCACAAAGCGAAAGCCATACCCGCACTGCCCATCCCCAGCACCGCCAGCGCGCCCACTACCACGGCGAGAACCAGCCCCCGCAGCACCATCAACCGGCCAAAGCGATCCGCCAAGCGCCCTACCGGCCACTGCCCGGCGATACCGGCGCTAATCAGCAACGCCATCCAGTATCCGACCTGGGCGTCACTCATCCCCTGATGCGCCAGGTAGAGCGGCATCAATCCATATAACGACCCGAGGATCACGCCGGAAATGACACAACCGTCAATGCCCAGTCGGGCGCGGCGATAACACAACATGCGCCATACGCCGGCCTGGTGCGTCACCGGCTGCGGCGGCGGAATGCGGGCGAACAACAACGGGAACATCGCCGCCAACACCAGCATGACCAGCCAGGGCAGAATGCTACCTTGTGCGCTCGGCATCATTCCCAGCAGCAATTGACCCAGCACGCTGCCGAAATAATAAGACATCATATACGCCGCCAGCAGTTGGCCCCGTTTAACGGCATGCCCGCTGCACAGCAGCGCGCTCTCCACCACCACCCAGATCAGCGCACAGGCGACGCCGGCCACAAACCGCCATACCAGCCAGCTCCACATCCCCGACGACACGCCCAACATGCCGGTCGCCAACGCGAAGATCGCAGCAGCCAGATAATAACTGCGATTAAACCCCCAGCGATGAATCAACCTGCCGGCAAGCAGCGTACCGACCAGATTACCGGTAAAATAGCCGGTTCCGACCAGCCCGACCTGCCATACCGGCCACTGCCGTTCATTCAGCCACAAAGGCACCAGAGTATTCAGAACCGCTAAGCAGCAGTAAGACGGGGCGTGTATAGGTGGACATGGAGGAAAAACCAAACAGAAGAGTAGCGACTGCGCGCATCATGACACCCGCGTCGGCAAAGTCAATTGCCCTGTCGGCGGCAGCCGCACATTTTGTCTTTTGACCGGCCGGGCCCCACGCTAGCGCAAAACGGCGCCGCCGAGCAGGCCCGGTTACATCGACAATCCACCGATTCGCAACCGCCAGCCATCAACGTTGCGAGAGGCGTTTCCATTCCAGATTGGCGGCAAACCACGCCACCAGGAAATCCAGCAACGCGCGCAACGCGGCGGACATATGCTCGCGCGATCGATAAACGGCATACACGCTCAGCGCCGTCGGTTCCGCGTCGGGAAACAAGGCAATCAGCCGCTTGCCGGCAGCCGGCGGCAACTGGAAGGTAACGACATCGTCATTATCGGGCTGAACGGTGCGACGCCCGATCGCACCTTTGTCTGGATCCCGGCGCTGAAGGCCCTCGTCGGCGGCGTGCACACCGTCGCCAATATCCACGTCTGGATGGCGGACACCCAAACCGCGGCGTCGCGTCAGCATTGGCTGGACGATCTGGACAGCATCAAGAAACTGAACCCGACCACCGTGGTACCGAGTCACTCCCAGCCCGAACCAAGACGGCTCCCAACCCTGGACGCCGCAAAACATCGCGTTTACCCGCCAGTATCTGCACACGTTTGAACGGCAGGCCGGCCTCGCCGCCGACAGCAAAGTGTTGGCGGATGCCATGCAAAAAGCCTATCCGGCACTTGGCGAAACGTCTTCATTAACGCTGGGCGCCAACGTCATCAAAGGCGAAATGACCTGGCCCTGACAGGGGCGGACTGGACGCCACGCCGTTCCGGCGTGAGCAGCAATCGGCGCGGGGAAGCCCAACGCCGGGATCTTTTCTTTCAGGTTTGCGATCCCGGCCGGATAGAAATCCATGCCATGACCGGATAACTCGCCGGAAATGGTCAATAATAACAATACGCGTTATTCGGTGATGACATGACACCGTCCGCCGGAACGACATTGGCACGACAGCAAGGCATCCCCTCATGTTCCCTTGCGGATAACATACGGAGCGTAGAAATGAACAGGCTACACTACATCTTTGATCCGCTGTGTGGTTGGTGTTATGCCGCAGCGCCGTTAATCCACGCAGCCCGTAAAATTAAAGGGCTGCCGATTGTGCTTCATGCCGGCGGCATGATGACCGGCCCCAACCGCCGCCGGATCACCCCTGAATGGCGGGAATACGTGCAACCCCATGATCGGCGCATCGCGCAGATGAGCGGGCAGCCCTTCGGGGACGGCTATTTCAACGGTCTGCTGTGGGACGTGACCGCCACGCTGGATTCAGAACCGCCGACTACCGCCATCCTCGCGGCTGAGGAATTGGGCGGGCACGGGCTGGATCTGCTGGAGCGCCTGCAACGCGCCCATTATGTCGAAGGCCAGCGTATTTCGGATCTCCCGGTGTTATTGCAACTGGCTACCGACATTGGGCTGAATCGGGATGATTTTGAAAACGCCTGTACCCACTGGCGCGGGCAGCCTACCCGCCAGCACATCGCCGAGAGCCGGCAATGGCTGACGCAATCCGGCGGCGGCGGTTTCCCGACGCTGGTTCTGGCGCTGGACGATACGCTGACCACGCTCAATATTGCGCCTTGGATTGGTCGCCCTGACGCCTGGCAAGATTATCTGCTTAAACAGGTCGCCGTCAGTCAATAACCGTATAGCTATCAACCTCATGCCGACCGTCGCGTCGCATGCACACCTCCGGGATCAGGGATGATGCCCGTCCCATTCATGGTTAAGCCCGCCGCTTAATCCCCCGAACCCAGCGCGGCGCCCCTGCCGTCACCTTCGTTGACTGAGGGACATTATGATTAGAGTCCACCATCTGAATACCTCACGTTCGCAGCGTATCCTCTGGTTGCTGGAAGAGTTGGACGTTCCCTACGAGGTGGTCAACTGGCAGCGCAATCGGTTCTCGATGCGGGCGCCGGACGCACTGCGGAAAATTCATCCGCTGGGCAAAGCGCCGATGATTGAACACGACGGCAAAGTTCTGGCCGAAACCGGGCTGATTATCGAGTACCTGGTTGACACCTTCGGCCCGCATCTGGCTCCCACGCCCGATTGCCCCGAATACTGGCGTTATCGCTACTGGATGCACTACACCGAAGGCTCGCTGATGAGCACAATGCTGTTAAAACGGGTGGCTCAGAAGATGGGGCCGTTCGGCTGGCCGATTCTTGGCATGGTCAATAAGCAGCTCAATCTGCATGTTGATTTTCTGGAGCAGGAGGCGGGCAAGTCCCCCTGGCTGGCGGGAAACACCTTCTCCGCCGCCGATATCATGATGGGATTCCCGCTGGATATCGCCGCCAGCCGGGGCTGGTTCGATCAATCGCGCCCGCATCTGTGGCGGCTATTGGCGGCAATGCGAGCCCGGCCGGCCTGGCAACGGGCGGCGCGCTACCCGTAGTTGGCGTCCCGCCATGCTTCATCGCGTGAGCGCCCTCCCACACCGCCGCCGTGACGGAGCACGTAATACACAGCCGGTATCGTTCAGCGCAGATACCGGCGCCATTGCCGTGCGGGGGCGCGCAAACCGCGCCACTTTTTACGGCAAGCGCCAAGGTATCAATCGTCAATAAACAAGGTGTCAGTCGTCAATAAAACAGTTGCCTGGGCGCGGGCGTTAACCGGTAGACACGTTGCCAGTCCTGCAATGTCGTTCGGGTCAGCGCGGCGACCCCCTGATAGAACGGGTGCCCGGCCGCCTGCTCCAGCAAATCGAGATAGCGCATCGCCCACGGCAGCAGGTGATCCGCCAGCAGAATGGGCACGCCGTCGGGCTGGTGCTCCGCGCACCATGCCGCCAACATCAGCATCAGGCCGATATGGTCTTCCGGTTCCCGCGCCTCGTTGCACGGCTCGATGCCTTGCTGGCGTAACCAGAGGCGCAACGCCAGCGTGGAATCGCCGAACAGCACGCTCTCTTTATCCAGATAGACCGAGCCCCACGGCGGCGCCTCAAGATGATCCGGCCCGATAAACAACCGCTGCCACACGTCAGCCAACCGCTCTTCGTACCCGGATTGCAGGCCCAGGGTCATCTGCTGCGCCGCTTGCTCGACAGGCGCCGCATCGCCGCACGGCCACGTCTGATGCCAGCCCGACTGCCGCAGTTGCGCAAACAGCGGCATGTTGTTGTCATTATCCGGCGCGTAATACAACAGCGCGCCCAGCATGCGCCCGGTAAGGCTGACCATTTGTCTTGCCATATCTCCTCCACTGCGACGGGACAACGAACCATCATCCGCATCCGCCGACAACCGCTCCCCCGGCAGCGATCAGCGCCGGGGAGTATCACCGCTCATCAATCATCCTGGTTCAGCCTGGCGCCTGTCGCCATAAGGCCGTGTCCGAAATCGAACCCGGCCCGAGGCACACACACCGTCGGTTAGCCCGCGACCGCCATACCAACCGTCATATGCAGGCCGTAGAAGATAACCCGCCCCAGTAATTCACCGCCGATCACCAGACCCGATCCCAGCGCCAGCACGCCGACGGAAGACGGGCGGCGACGAAACAGCGGAACCAGCCACAGCGACAAACCGGCGATCAACAACAACCAGCGGAAAATCTGTATCCCCGCATAGGCCGGCACCAGCTGCGTGGCCTGCTGCACCGAGCTATGGATCTCGGGTAGCGCGGTGGTTTGCCACAGGATGGCCACCATACTCACCACCAACCCGCACAGGCTGAAAACCGGCAACCAGCGGATCTCGGCGTCCGTTTCACCCGCCGCGCGCAGTAGCGCATAACCCAGCAGCGGGCCGCCCAGCAGCGCCGTCACCAGAAAATGCACCGGCGTAAAACCGTTATTCCAGGTCGGCACGGTATCGATCAGGTATACCCGGATCATGGCGTACAAAAAACCCACCCCGACCAATAACGTGACCACCAACCACAACCGCGCCAGCCCGCCGGCGATTTTTTCCAATAACCGCAACAGCCAGAACACGCCTCCCAGCGCGAAAAACAGCGACCCCAGCGCGATTTCATTACTCAACGGCGAAGCGCCAAGGCGGTTCAGCGCGTTCATCGCCCGCCACGGCGAGCCAAGATGGAGCACCGACGCGACAAAACCTATCCCCATCAACAACCAGAGGAAAAACATTTGCCGGTTGATTTTTGTCGCCTGCGCCGAGTCGACCCCATGACGCAACAGCGCCCACGCCATCACCATAAACCCGCCGACCACGCACTGCCCCAGTACGGTAAAAATCACCAGCGGCCATTCATGCCATCCGTTTCCCATTTCACACCTCCTCAGGATTTGCCAGGAAGCCGGTGGTATCGCCCACGGCACGGCTGTTGGCATTCGGTTTCACCACGATATTCGGCTGGGTGAACCTTGCGGCCGGCAGCGGCGCCACTTCCGCCAATGTGCCGTAGCGTTTTCTCAGCTCTTCGATAGGCGCCAGATCCAGCGCGCGCAGCGGGCAGGATTCGACGCAAATCGGTTTTTTCCCTTCGGCCACCCGCTGGTAACAGCCGTCGCATTTGGTCATATGGCCTTTGGCGGCGTCAAACTGCGGCGCGCCATACGGGCAGGCCATTTCACAATAACGACAGCCGATGCAGATGGATTCATCCACCACCACAAAGTTATCGCCCTGCTTGTGCATGGCGCCGGTCGGGCACACCTTGGTACAGGCGGGATCGCTACAGTGGTTGCACGACACCGAGAGGTAATAGGCGAACACGTTCTGATGCCAGCAGTTGCCGTCCTGCTGCCATCCCCCCCCGGCATACTCATAAATACGACGGAAATTCACCTCCGGAGTCAGATTCTTGTAATCCTTACAGGCCAGCTCGCAGGTTTTGCACCCGGTGCAGCGGCTTGAATCAATATAAAAACCATATTGCGTACCCATCGGTTACTCTCCTAAATTTTTTGTACTTCAACCAGATTGGTATGTGAGGGGTTCCCTTTCGCCAGCGGCGAAGGGCGTTGCGTCGTCAGCACATTAATGCAGCCGCTCTGATCGACCCGACGGGCATCCGGGTCATACCAAGCCCCTTCTCCCAGCGCGACGACGCCGGGAATAATGCGCGGCGTGACTTTGGCCGCCACGTCAACCTGGCCCCGATCGTTCCAGATACGTACCCGATCGCCGCTGGCAATCCCGCGGGCGCGGGCGTCAAGCGGGTTGATCCACATTTCCTGCGGACACGCGGCTTTGAGCAATTCAACATTGCCGTAAGTGGAATGGGTGCGGGATTTATAATGGAACCCACTGAGTTGCAGCGGATAATGACGCATGAGCGGGTCGTCATAGTTTTCGAAACCGGCATGATAAACCGGCAACGGGTCGATGACGTCGCCCGGCGATAACGTCCAGCTACCGGCGATGGCAGCCAGCGCCGCGGAGTAAATCTCAATCTTTCCGGACGGCGTGGTCAGCGGGTGGGCCTGCGGGTCGGCGCGGAATGCCTTGTACGCCACAAAATGCCCGTTGGGATCGCGCTCCTTATACATCCCTTGCTGACGGAATGAATCAAACTCCGGCAGCGCCGGCATCAATGCCCGCGACTGCTGGTGCAGGTAGCGCATCCATTGTTCCTGAGTGCGCCCTTCGGTGAAGGCCTGCTCCACCCCCAGCCGTCGAGAGAGATCGGTCAGCATGTCGTAGATCGTGCGGCACTCAAACCGGGGGGCAATCACCCGATCGGCGAAAATCACATAAGCCATGTTGCCGCAGGAGGCATCCAGACAAAAATCCATCTGCTCCGCCGCCGTACAGTCCGGCAACAGGATATCGGCGTACTTCGCAGAGGCCGTCATGTGATTATCGATCACCACAATCATTTCGCACTTGCTGTCATCCTGCAGGATTTCATGGGTACGATTGATTTGGGAATGCTGATTAATCAAACAGTTGCCGGCATAGTTCCAGATGAATTTAATCGGTACGTCCAGCTTATCCTTACCGCGCACCCCATCCTTCAACGCCGTCATTTCCGGCCCTCGTTCGATGGCGTCCGTCCACATGAACATGGAGATGCTGGTTTTCACCGGGTTGGTCAATGTCGGCATCCGCACGAATGCCGTCCCGTAGGAACTTTCCCGTGCGCCGCTGTTACCGCCGTGAATCCCCACGTTGCCGGTAAGGATCGGCAGCATGGCGATCGCCCGCGAGGTCAGTTCGCCATTGGCGCGCCGCTGCGGCCCCCATCCCTGGGCGATGAAGGCCGGTTTGACGCTGCCGATTTCCCGCGCCAGCCGGATGATGGTCTCGGCCGGGATACGGGTAATGGCCGCCGCCCACTGCGGCGTCTTGGCGATACCGTCCGCGCCCTGCCCGAGGATATAGGCTTTGTAATGCCCGTTAGCCGGCGCGCCGGGCGGCAGGGTTTTCTCATCGTAGCCAACGCAGTATTTATCCAAAAAGGCCTGATCCACCTGATTTTCGGTGATCAGCACATACGCTATCCCCGCCACCAGCGCGGCGTCCGTCCCCGGATAGATGGGGATCCATTCGTCTTCCCGGCCGGCGCCGGTATCGGTGTAGCGGGGATCGATAACAATCAGTTTGGCGTTCGACTTCCGGCGCGCTTCCTCCAGATAATAGGTCACGCCGCCCCCGCTCATCCGGGTTTCGGCCGGGTTATTACCGAACAGCACCACCAGTTTGCTGTTTTCGATATCCGAGGGGCTGTTGCCGTCCGCCCAGCCGCCGTATGTATAATTCAGCCCGACCGTAATCTGCGCGGTGCTGTAATCGCCGTAATGGTTGAGGTAGCCGCCATAGCAATTCATCAGACGCGCCACCAGCGTTTTCCCCGGCGGCCATGAGCGCGTCATCGTCCCGCCCAGCGTGCCGGTGCCGTAATTCAGGTAGACGGCTTCATTACCATATTTGCTCACGGTGTTTTTCAGGCTGGCCGCGACGATATCCAGCGCTTCATCCCAACTGATGCGCTCAAATTTCCCTTCTCCGCGCTTGCCCACGCGCTTCATCGGGTACTTCAAACGGTCGGGATGATAAACGCGACGGCGCATCGAACGGCCCCGCAGGCAAGCCCGCACCTGATGCAGACCGTCGTACTCGTCATCGCCGGTATTATCGGTTTCAACGTAACGAATTTCGCCGTCAACCACATGCATACGCAATGGGCATCGACTGCCGCAGTTTACGGTACAGGCACTCCAGATAACCTGTTCCGCAGACGTTGATGAAGAGACGGATTGCCCGGCGAACGCCCGGCTGGCAAAGGGTAACGCCAGGTTGCCGACTGCCGCCGCAATACCGCACAGCGCGCCGTTTTTTACCAACGAACGGCGGCTGAGCGGGTATAGGAGTACAGAAGATTTCTTGACATTGTTCATAAGCCGAACCCACTTTCGTCAAAAGGGAGTAGAGAGCCAGAACAAAAAATGCCCTGGTTGGAATGCGGTGATAAAAGGGCTGATGGACGCCAGACATCACCGCAGAGACAGGCGAGTGCAGCACAACGGGTAGAATAGTTATGGATGACAATCAATAAAGAAACGATAACTGCATGAATCACATGATATTTGAGGGCAACCGCCACGGATTTGACGCCACCCTGACGGATGCCTGACCGGCCCGATACACCATCACGGCATCGGCGCGCCGCCATGGCATATCGCCATGCCAGACACGCCGCTGCGCCGACTCGGTACCTGACCATGATAGTGACCTCTTCGTGCTCTTAAACCCGGGCGATATCGACCAGGTTGGTATGTTGCGGATTCCCCTTCGCCAGCGGCGACGGCCGCAGCATCGTCAGGGTATTGATACAACCGCCCCGGTCGATACGGTCGGCAGCCATTTCCGCCTGATGCCAGGCTCCCTGCGGCATGGCGGTCACACCGGGAATAATGCGCGGCGTCACCTTCGCCTGTAGCCGTACCTCGCCACGGGCGTTGAAGACTTTGACCCAATCGCCGTTGCGGATACCGCGCGTGGCGGCATCCAATGGGTTCATCCAGATTTCCTGCGGGCAAGCCGCCTTGAGCAGCTCGATGTTGCCGTAAGTCGAATGGGTTCTGGCCTTATAATGGAAACCGATCATCTGCAAGGGATAGCGCTGGCGCAGGGCATCGTCCCACCCCTCAGCGGTGGAGGCATACACCGGCAGCGGGCTGATGACGTCATCGGGTTTCAATTCCCAACTGGCGGCGACTTTCGCCAACGCCTCGGAGTAGATCTCAATTTTGCCTGACGGCGTTTTCAGCGGATTCTTCACCGGATCGTCGCGGAACGCTTTATACGCCACATAATGCCCAGCCGGGTCTTTGCGTTTGTAGATGCCCATCGCCCGTAACGTTTCAAAATCCGGCAGCGTGGGATCTTTAGCCCGGGTTTTATCGTACAGATACGTCAGCCATTGCCGCTGCGTCCGCCCTTCGGTGAAACGCTGATGGACATCCGGCCCCAACCGACGCGCGACCTCGCTGAGGATGTCGTAGATCGGACGTCGTTCATATTTGGCGCTGGTCGCCGGCTGGATGAAAATCAGGTAGCCCATATTCCCGGCGTAATCATTGGGGATGATGTCCTCCTGCTCGATGGTCATCAGGTCAGGCAACAGGATGTCGGCATACTTCGCCGATGACGTCATGAAATTCTCGATGACGACGATTTTCTCGCACAGCGAGTCATCCTGCAGAATTTCATGAGTCCGGTTGATGTCCGAATGCTGGTTAACCAGACAATTGCCGGCATAGTTCCAGATAAACTTGATCGGCGTCGTCAGCTGTTCGCGCCCCTGAACGCCATCCCGCTTCGCCGTCATCTCCGTACCGCGCACGATGGCGTCCGTCCAGGTAAAGCAGGAGATTTTCGTTTTAACCGGGTTGCTCAGCACCGGCATCCGTTCCACTTCCAGCGTGTAGGTGGACTCCCGCGCGCCGCTGTTGCCGCCGTTGATCCCCACATTGCCCGTCAGGATCGGCAGCATCGCAATCGCCCGCGACGTCAACTCACCGTTCATCTGCCGCTGCGGGCCCCATCCCTGACAGATATACGCCGGTTTGGTACTGCCGATTTCCCGCGCCAGCTTGATGATACGATCCTGAGGAATGCCGGTAATGTCCGCCGCCCAGGCCGGTGTTTTGGCAATCCCGTCCGCCCCTTGCCCCAAAATATAAGCCTTATAGTGCCCGTTCGACGGCGCGCCGGCAGGCAGCGTCTTTTCGTCGTACCCCACGCAATAGGTATCCAAAAACGCCTGATCGACCAGATTTTCCGTGATCAACACATGGGCCAGCCCCGCCACCAATGCGGCGTCGGTTCCCGGCCGAATCGGGATCCATTCGTCCTCCCGCCCTGCGGCGGTATCGGTATAACGTGGGTCGATCACTACCATCCGGGCGTTAGAACGCGCCCGCGCCTGCTCCAGGTAATAGGTGATGCCGCCCCCGCTCATCCGGGTTTCCGCCGGGTTATTACCAAACATCACCACCAGTTTGCTGTTTTCGATATCGGAGGTGCTGTTGCCCATATTGCTGCCGTAGGTATACGGCATGGCATAGGCGATCTGCGCGGTGCTGTAGGTTCCGTATTGCCCAAGGGAACCGCCATAGCAGTTCATCAACCGCGTCACCAACGACGCTGAAGGGGAAGAACGAGTGATGTTGCCGCCGACGATGCCGGAGCTGTAATTGATATACACCGATTCGTTGCCGTACTTCTCCACCACCTGTTTCAGGCTGCCGGCAATGTCATCCAGTACTTCGTCCCAACTGATACGTTTGAACTTTCCTTCGCCGCGCTTACCGACCCGTTTCATCGGGTATTTCAGCCGGTCGGGATGATTGATGCGCTGGCGGATGCTGCGCCCGCGCAGGCAGGCCCTGACCTGATGATTTCCGTATTGATCGTCACCGGTGTTATCCGTCTCAACCCAGCGGATCACATCATCCTGCACATGGAAGCGCAGCGCACAGCGGCTGCCGCAATTGACCGAACAGGCGCCCCATACCCTCTTATCCGCCGCCGGTTCTCCTGATAACGTCGCCGTTCCCGCCGCCATCAGGGACTGGTAAGGCAACAAGACTTGCCCGATCGCCGCAGACAGGCCGGTCAGCGCCGTTGATTTAATGAACGAACGTCTATCCATACCCTGTTGCAGCAGGTTATGCGTTATTTTCCCCGACATCGTGCTCTCCCGAAAGCGGCAGAATACATTCAGGCGCGATGGCCAAATAGCGCGATCATTCTGGTAACGGATCGCCACAGACTTACCCGCCTGGCGCTGACTACTCTGCATATTTTTGAATAACCTTATTACTAATAAGGATTATGCCGTTGGCATTTTGTTTTATTGTTTAATATCAACAAAGTAACTATTAGCGTTATATACTTTTTAATACAACGAAGCCCATGCCTGACGCGGAAATTCACCCAAGCCGCCTGGTTGCTGGCGAGATTGATATGTTTCGTGACGACACGGTGCATGGATGTCAGCAGTAAACATCTGCTTTCATCGCGGGCGGATTTGACGCGGATCGCTGAAAGGGAACTAAACGCATTGGCTCGTCATGCGTCAGCATGGTTTTTGCGTTGCCCTGCGGGGGAAAAACGTCACGGCTTCCCTGAATGACGCCAGTAAAAAAGCGCCTCATGAGGCGCTTTTCACTGTGCGGACGCTGGCAGAAGTCAGCCGATGATCTCCAGCCCGCCCATATACGGACGCAGCACTTCCGGCACTTCGATACGGCCATCGGCCTGCTGATAGTTTTCCAGCACGGCAACCAGCGCACGACCAACCGCCAGACCTGAACCGTTCAGGGTATGCACCAGACGGGTTTTCTTGTCGCCTTTGCCACGGCAACGAGCCTGCATCCGACGTGCCTGGAAATCCCCCATATTGGAGCAGGAAGAGATTTCACGGTAAGTGTTCTGGGCCGGCAGCCAGACTTCCAGATCGTAGGTTTTGCAGGATCCAAAACCCATATCCCCGGTGCACAGCAGCACCTTGCGGTACGGCAACTGCAGCAACTGCAACACTTTTTCCGCATGCCCGGTGAGTTCTTCCAACGCCTGCATGGAGTCTTCCGGACGAACGATCTGCACCATCTCCACTTTGTCGAACTGATGCACGCGAATCAAACCGCGCATATCGCGGCCATAAGACCCGGCCTCGGAGCGAAAACACGGCGTATGCGCGGTCAGTTTGATCGGCAGAGACTCTTCATCCAGAATTTCATCGCGCACCAGGTTGGTCAGCGGCACTTCCGCCGTCGGGATCAACGCATAGCTACTGGTTTCCGCTTCTTCTTCCAGCGGGCGAGTATGGAACAAATCTTCTTTGAATTTCGGCAACTGGCCGGTGCCATACAGCGTGGCATGGTTGACCAGATAAGGAACGTAGGCTTCTTCATAGCCATGTTCGGCGGTATGCAGGTTAAGCATGAACTGCGCCAGCGCGCGGTGCAAACGAGCAACCTGGCCTTTCATCACCGAGAAGCGGGAGCCGGTCAGCTTCACACCCAGCGCCATGCTCAAACCGCCGGATAGTTCACCGAGGTCGACATGGTCGCGCACCGGGAAATCGAACTGACGGGGTTCGCCCCAGCGGAACACTTCCTGATTCTCGGAGTCATCTTTACCCAGCGGTACGCAATCGTCGGGCAGATTAGGGATGGTCAGCGCAATGGCCTGGATATCGCTCTGGATCTGTTCCAGCTCAACTTTGGCCGCATCCAGTCTTTCACCCAGGGTGTTGACTTCCCGGCGCAAAGGTTCGATATCTTCGCCGCGCGCTTTGGCGGAGCCAATGTCTTTCGATCGGGAGTTACGTTCTGCCTGCAAGCTTTCTGTTTCGACCTGAAGCACTTTGCGGCGTTCTTCCCGTTTACGCAGCGCTTCCACATCCAGTTTAAAATCTCTGCGAGCCAGTAATTTTTCAGCAACTGCGTCTAGCTCATTACGCAGCAAATTGGGATCGAGCATGCTAGTCCTGTGCTTGTTTTATGAGTGGATAATCGATAATTACAGGGCGCCGGCCAACGACGCCATGCAGCAGAAAGTATCGCGTAAACCTTACCGCAACCCTTAAATTAGCGGTAGCGTTTTGTCGGGCTATTTTGATCCTGTGCAGCAAGCCAGGCCAGCTTTTCGCCGATTTTGGCCTCTAACCCACGGGATGTCGGCTGATAATAGCGCGTTTCTGCCATTTCCGGCGGGAAGTAGACCTCCCCCGCCGCGTAAGCGTTGGTTTCATCATGGGCGTAACGATATTCAGCCCCCAGCCCCATCTCTTTCATCAACGATGTCGGCGCATTGCGCAGATGGGCCGGAACATCGTAATCCGGTTTATCCTTCGCATCGCGCATGGCGGCCTTGAAGGCGGTGTACACCGCATTACTTTTCGGTGCGCAGGCCAGATAAACAATCGCCTGCGCAATGGCCCGCTCGCCTTCGGCAGGCCCAACGCGGGTAAAGCAATCCCAGGCGGCGATCGCCACCTGCATAGCACGCGGATCGGCATTGCCCACATCTTCCGAGGCAATGGCCAGCAAACGACGCGCCACATACAGCGGATCGCCGCCGGCGGTGATAATGCGGGCATACCAATACAGCGCGGCATCCGGCGCAGAACCGCGCACCGATTTATGCACGGCGGAGATCAGATCGTAGTAACGGTCGCCTTTGTTATCGAAACGGGCGCTGCGCTCGCCGGACACCGCTTTCAACAGCGCCGGCGTCAGGACACGCTGCCCGTCGGCGTCGACCTCGGCCATATCCGCCATCATTTCCAGCAGATTCAGCGCCCGACGCGCGTCGCCGTTCACCAGTTCCGCTAACAGGCGGCGGGTCTCATCCGGCAGTACAATGTGTTGCCCGCCTAGCCCACGTTCGCGATCAACCATCGCCTGCGCCAGCACCTGTTCAATATCGGCGGTATCCAGCGATTTCAACAGATAAACGCGCGCTCGCGAGAGCAACGCCGAGTTGAGTTCAAATGAGGGGTTTTCCGTGGTGGCGCCGATAAACGTCACCGTTCCATCTTCGATATGGGGCAGAAAAGCATCCTGCTGGCTTTTGTTAAAACGGTGCACTTCATCCACAAACAGAATGGTTCTGCGCCCGGCATTACGATTCTGGCGCGCCCGCTCGACCGCTTCTCGAATGTCCTTAATGCCGGACGTCACCGCCGAGATGCGTTCGACATCCGCCTCACCATAACGGCCAATCAATTCCGCCAGCGTGGTTTTGCCGGTGCCCGGCGGCCCCCACAAGATCATGGAGTGCAATTGCCCGGCCTCAATAGCGCGCGGCAACGGCTTGCCCGGCCCCAACAGATGTTGCTGACCGATGTATTGCGCCAGCGTGGTCGGCCGCATACGGGCGGCCAACGGCTGAAATTGATGACTGGAAAAATCGAGAGACAGATTGCTCACACACGCCTCACTGACGTTGATCGTCCACCGTGACGTTTTTCGGCGGCGTAAAGTGGAATTTTGCTGAATCCACATCGCCATTTTGCTGATTTTTCAGCGTATAAACGCTACGTTGCCCATCCTGTTCGGTGGCGGTGAACCCCTTGATCGTCCCGTCGCCGGTGACACTGATGGCGAACTGTTTCAGATTGCCGCTGGCGGCACGCGGGACCAGCTGGAAATCGTCCCCGTTACGGGTCACGTTGTACTTGCTCCAGTCTTTCGGGTCGTTACGGGTAATCAGGATGAACGGTGTATTGCCTGTCGCGTCTTTCACCCAGGTCGCCGTTGCCTGCTCGACAAACGGATTATAGAACCACAGGGTTTTGCCATCGGACACCAGCAGACTTTCATCCGGCGCGGTGGTTTTCCAGTTGAACAGATTGGGACGTTTTACCCACAGCTCGCCTTGACCTTCCTGCACGGTGCCGCCATCACTGCCGGACACTTTCTGGGTGAAACCGGCATGGAAACTGTTCACTTTGCTGAGGCGGCTCTGCAAATCGCCAGCGGCATCCGCCAACGCCGCACCGGAAATCACGCTGCTCAACAGGCAACCGGCCATCAACCATTTCTTCAGCATAGATAAAATCCTTTCATTTCATTGTTCTGACCACATGCACGGCGGCCTGGGCCGCCGTTTCGATTGGGCGCTACTGTAGCCCAGACGCACCGTGCATGACAGACGAATTATCCGCTATTTTGCGCTTTTACGTTTCTTTTCACGGCCGCCCTCACTCACTCCATCGACGGCGGCGCCAGCACTTCACGGTTGCCGTTATGCCCCGGACTGCTGACGATCCCCTGCATTTCCATCTGCTCGACGATACGCGCCGCCCGGTTGTAGCCGATGCGGAACTGGCGCTGCACGCCGGAGATGGAGGCGCGGCGTTTTTCCACCACGAAGGCCACCGCCTGGTCAAACAGCGGGTCAAGATCTTCATCGCCGTCAAAACCAAGGCCACCGCCCTCACCGTCATCATCGCCGCTGACGATATTGTCGATATATTGCGGCCGCCCACGGGCCTTCCAGTCCTGCACTACCGCATGCACTTCCTGATCACGCACAAAGGCGCCGTGGACGCGCACCGGGATAGAAGAGTTCGGCGCCATATACAGCATGTCGCCCATCCCCAGCAGCGACTCGGCCCCCCCCTGATCGAGGATGGTGCGAGAGTCTATTTTACTGGACACCGTAAAAGCGATGCGGGTCGGAATGTTGGCTTTGATAAGGCCGGTGATCACATCCACCGATGGACGCTGCGTCGCCAGCACCAGATGAATACCGGCGGCACGCGCTTTCTGCGCCAGGCGGGCAATCAGCTCTTCAACTTTCTTGCCCACCGCCATCATCAGATCAGCGAATTCGTCTACCATCACCACAATGTACGGCAGTTTCTCCAGTACCGGCGGTTGGGTATCCATGCCGTCGGTCGGTTTCCAGAACGGATCCGGCACCGGACGGCCCATCGCCTCCGCCTGCATAATCCGTTCGTTGTAGCCGCTCAGATTGCGCACACCCAACGCCGACATCAACTTGTAACGCCGCTCCATCTCACCGACGCACCAGCGCAAGGCGTTGGCGGCGTCTTTCATATCAGTCACCACTTCGGTCAACAGATGCGGGATGCCCTCATAAACCGACAGCTCCAGCATTTTCGGATCGATCATAATGAACCGCACATCGTCCGGCGTAGACTTGTACAACATGCTGATAATCATGGCATTGACGCCGACCGACTTACCGGAACCCGTGGTGCCCGCCACCAGCAGATGCGGCATTTTCGCCAAATCCGCCACGACCGGCGCACCCGCGATATCTTTGCCCAGCACTACCGCCAGCGGCGAAGGGTTATCACGAAACCGTTCGCAGTCCAGCACTTCCCGCAGGAATACGGTCTGCCGGTGCTGGTTAGGCAATTCAAGGCCGACATACGGTTTACCGGGGATAACTTCAACGATACGCACCGCCACCACCGACAGCGAACGCGCAAGGTCGCGCGCCAGGTTGGAAATACGCGCCGCCTTCACCCCCGGCGCTAAATCCAGCTCAAAACGGGTGATTACCGGCCCCGGCGAATAGTCGACCACCGATGCTTTAACGCGATAGTCGGCCAGACGCGCCTCAATCAGCCGCGCCATCTGCTCCAGTTCAAATTCATCCACCGGCGCATCGTTGACGGATGGCGGCGTCAGTAAATCCAGCGAAGGCAGCGGCGTCGTTGGCGTATGCAACGGCTGATCATTGCGCATCAGGAAGGGATGGATCAGGCTATTCATCAGCGACGATGCCGGCTTGTCTTCCGGTTGCGCATGCAATGCCGACGCCGCCGCTGAAACGGCAGGGGCAAACGGTGGAGCCTCGTTATCCGGTTCTTCCTGAGCAGGCAAGGTAAACAGCGGTTCGGCAGGGCCTTCATCCACCAGATCGGCAAACGGCGATATCGCGAAGGCGCCGCGTGCATTCATGGTTGTTGCCGAAGACGGCTCATCCTCTACAGACGATTCCGGCGCAGAAGCAGCCACCGGCGGCGCCTGTCGCCACGCGGCCGTCGTCGTAACATCGCTAGCTAGCGGCGGCGTCTCGTCTTCGTAGCGAACCTTCTGCTGTTCGGCGAAATCGCGGGCCAGACGCGCCTGCATTAATGCATCCTCATCTTCCTCCGCTACCGCGTACTCTTCGCCATAACGGGTACGTTGTTGATCCATAAACGCTTGACGCAATTCGGCTTCCTGGATCAGTACCTGTTGTTCGTCATTATCCAACGGTTCGCCATCATCCAACGCGGGCTGGCTATCGAACATTCTGTCAGGCGCCACGGTTTCGGCGACTGACGAAACATCAGCGTCACGCGGCAGGTCGATTGAGGTTTCGTCCTGCGTTGCGTGGGTATGCCGTTCCGCCTCGCGCGCCTGCTGCTCTGCCAGACGCTGGGACGGTAGTTTGATACCGTAGGACGCCAATTCGCGGCGGGTAGGAATACGCACCGGATTTGGACGCGGCAACTCTGGCCCCATCCCCCGTTTCACCTGGGGATTTTCGTTTTCATCCGTTGTAAAGGCGGGGGTAAACAACGTATTGGTTTTCGGTGTCACCGCAGAATCCGGCTCAGGAACGGCAAAAGCGGGTGCCGCCGATGCAGCGACACGAGAGATGCGATCCTCAGGCTGCACGCTGAGCGGGTGCCAGTCTGCGACTTCATTGAACGATGGCGCAGGTTCATTGAACGACGGCGCAGGCGGCTGCGCCGGCTCAGACGACGCTTTGGCGGCCAACGCCGCCGACACCACGGACGACACCGTATACGCCGGTTGCATCGACGCGGACGGCGCAACCGATGCTGTGGCGGGCGATGGCGGTACCTCGGCTGAAGACGGCGCATCAGCCGGGCTCAGCGCCGAATCATGCGCGATGACTGGGAGCGGAACGTCCGGCCGCGGCGTGCTTTCATCGGGACGAGCCTTATTCTCCGTCTCCTGCGCTTGCACCGCTGCGGACGCCGCCGCGCCAATGCCGGGCGCAGAGAACAGTACATCATCGGTCTCGTCACGCCGGTCAGTCTCGGGTTCGTTGGCGTGAACAACATCGACCGTATCATCCGGCACCGCGTCGTCATCCGCTTCATCGTAATGATAGTCATCGTCGCGACGGCGGGTGGAAAAGAACGTGAGGCATCCCATGACCGCTACGCCAATCTTTTCGGCGATGGTCAACCACGACCAACCGGTGAATAACGTCAAGCCGGTCGCCCACACACACAGCAGGATCATGGTGGCGCCGATATTGTGAAATCGGGGGATCATTGAACTGCTGAGCAAACTGCCTAGCACGCCGCCGGAAGCAAAATAGTAGATGTCGTCGACGTTCAACGCGGCCAGCCCACAGGATGTCAGGATCAACGCCAATGTCCCGATAAGGCGCAGCGACAGGGTGAAATAATCAATGATGTGCTCATGACTACGTGACCGGTGAACCGCCCAGCACAGGGAGAGCATTATCGGCGGTATGGCATACGCCAGCACGCCGAATATAAAGAATAAGGTATCCGCCAGCCAGGCGCCGGCCCCGCCGCCCAGGTTGTGAATCGGTTCATGCCAGGCCGTTTGCGACCAGCTGGGATCCGAGGGGCTGAAACTCAGCAGCGCGACCGCCAGATAAACGGCGAACAGCGCTGCCACGATAAGCATCGCTTCTAATAAGCGTCGACCCGCGCTGAGCGTTTTCAGCGTCACGTCTTTGTCTTCGGTGTATTCCTGGCTCAAGCCAATCTCCAGGTTCCTGCAAATGTGCCATAACAAAGCGCCGAGGGTGCCCCGGCGCATGCTGTATATATTCACAGGAGTGTAGCTAAATTTACCGGATTATGCATCCCTGCCGTCAGCGGGTTTTAATCACCAGCCGGTTACTCTGCTTCACTTCTTCCATCACCACATAGGTGCGGGTGTCGTTGACGCCCGGCAGGCGCAGCAGCGTTTCACCCAGCAACTTGCGGTAAGCTGACATATCCGGCACGCGGGTTTTGAGCAGATAGTCAAAATCACCGGAAACCAGATGACACTCCTGAATTTCTTCCAGCTTCTGCACGGCGGCATTGAACTGTTCAAACACATCCGGTGCGCCGCGGTTCAGCGTAATTTCCACAAACACCAACAATGATGCATCCAGATAATGCGGATTCAACAGTGCAGTGTAACCATTAATAAAGCCCTGCCGCTCCAGTCGACGAACACGCTCCAGACACGGGGTGGGTGAAAGACCAACCCGTTTGGAGAGCTCCACGTTGGAGATACGACCATCTTTTTGCAGTTCGTTCAGGATATTGCGATCAATGCGGTCAAGATCTTTTCCCGGACGTTTCTTCGTGTCTACCATTCTTGTTGTCTCTCTTCATCCTTCCCTGCTTAATTGCTGTCTCTGACCAACCTCATGTACCAGAGCTGCCCTAAAGAAGACCCCTGCCTTTTGTTGTACAATAGCGTTCCCGTCAGTCGTCGGCGCATCGGCGTTAAAACAGCGTTCCACAAAAAGCGGCACTGTGTTTCCATCCAGATAAAAGCTGATGAAAAGCGGAGCATTCAACTATTCACATACAAAAAATTTCCTCTTCCAAGGATGTTTTCGCAAAACTACAGCCGATTGTCAAAGCAAAACAATTAAAATCAGGAGAAAGTGCCAGATTCACGCTTTCCTCCCTGAATTGACTGGTTTTTCCCGCATCGCACGTCCCCCTTAACGCAAAGATCCGGCACCCGATTGCGCCACGGTATTCCAATAACCTGTAACGATTAGACAAATAGCCAACAACATTCCACTACACTTTTTTTACCGAAGTAATTTCCTTACAATCGCTGCCATCGTCCGTTCACACGAATTGAGGAACTCATGAGCACTGCCAAACATCGTAAATTATTGATTCTGGGTTCAGGCCCGGCCGGTTACACCGCCGCGGTCTATGCTGCACGGGCCAATTTACAACCGCTGCTGATCACCGGCATGGAAAAAGGCGGCCAGTTAACCACCACGACCGAAGTCGAAAACTGGCCCGGCGATCCGAACGATCTGACCGGCCCGCTGCTGATGGAACGCATGCATGACCATGCCGTCAAGTTCAATACCGAAATCGTTTTCGACCACATCAACCGCGTCGATCTGCAACAACGCCCATTCCGCCTGTTCGGCGACAGCGATGAATACACCTGCGACGCGCTAATCATCGCAACCGGCGCTTCCGCACGTTATTTAGGGCTTCCCTCTGAAGACGCCTTTAAAGGCAAGGGCGTTTCCGCCTGCGCCACCTGCGACGGTTTCTTCTATCGCCAACAGAAAGTCGCCGTCGTCGGCGGCGGCAATACCGCCGTGGAAGAAGCGTTGTACCTGTCCAACATCGCCGCCGAAGTGCACCTGATTCATCGCCGCGACAGCTTCCGCGCTGAAAAAATTCTGATCGACCGCCTGATGGCGAAAGTCGACAGCGGCAACATCGTACTGCACACCTATCGCACGCTGGATGAAGTGATCGGCGACGACATGGGCGTTACCGGCGTGCGCCTGCGCAATACGCAGAGCGACGCCACCGAACAGTTGGATATCGCCGGTGTCTTCATCGCTATTGGCCACAGCCCGAATACCGCGATCTTCAACGGCCAGTTGGCGCTGGAAAACGGCTACATCAAGGTGCAATCTGGCACCAACGGCAACGCTACCCAGACCAGCATTCCTGGCGTTTTCGCCGCCGGCGACGTCATGGATCACAACTATCGCCAGGCGATTACATCTGCCGGCACCGGTTGTATGGCCGCGTTGGATGCTGAACGCTATCTGGACAGCCTGAACGACAAATAACCGCCCCCTCCCGGAGGCTCGTGCTTCCGGGATATCGCGCTCTCTGCTCTGCGTACTCTCCCGCAAAAATTGATCAACCCCCCTATCTGGCTTTGGCTTTTCTTTTGCAGTGACACGCTGTCGCGGTAACATGACGCCAACCTAACCGTTGCCAGCACTTTATGTTAACTGGCGGTTATATAAGCGTTATTTTTACGTAATTCACAGGAAGCGACTCTTTAGCGATGAAAGACACCCGACAACGCGAACTGCTGCGCTGGCTCAGACAGCAAAGCAAACTGGCGCACCGCTGGCTACGACTCTCACTGCTGCTGGGGATCATCAGCGGCCTGCTTATCGTCGCTCAGGCCTGGCTGATGGCGTCGCTGCTGCATGCGCTGATGATCGACCACACACCCCGCCCAGCGCTGACGCCCTTGTTTCTGTGGCTGGCGGCGGCTTTTATGTTGCGGGCTGCGGTCAGTTGGATGCGGGAGCGCGTCGGCTTTCGCTGCGGTCTGGCGGTACGGCGCCAGGTTCGCCGCCAGGTGCTTGACCGGCTACAGCAGTTGGGGCCGGCCTGGATTCAGGGCAAACCCGCCGGAAGCTGGGCTAGCCTGATTCTGGAACAGGTCGACAATATGCAGGACTACTACGCCCGTTACCTGCCGCAAATGTATCTGGCCGCACTGATTCCAGTGCTGATTCTGGCGGTCGTTTTCCCGGTGAACTGGGCGGCCGGGCTGATTCTGTTTCTTACCGCGCCGCTGATTCCGCTGTTTATGGCGCTGGTCGGCATGGGCGCCGCCGATGCGAACCGCCGCAATTTTCAGGCGCTGGCGCGGCTAAGCGGTCACTTTCTCGATCGGCTGCGCGGGCTGGACACACTACGGCTGTTTCATCGCGGCCACACGGAAATCGACAGTATCCGTCAGGCTTCGGAGGATTTTCGCGGCCGGACGATGGACGTGCTGCGCATGGCGTTCTTGTCATCCGGCGTGCTGGAGTTTTTCGCGTCGGTATCCATCGCCGTGGTGGCGGTATATTTCGGTTTTTCCTACCTCGGCGAGTTGCATTTCGGCAGCTATGGCACGGCGGTGACGCTGTTTGCAGGGTTTCTGGTACTGATCCTCGCTCCGGAGTTCTTTCAGCCGCTGCGTGATCTCGGGACTTTTTATCACGCCAAGGCCCAAGCCATCGGCGCGGCCGAAGCGCTCCACCGTTTTCTGACCACCGAAGGCGAGGCCGTCGGCAACGGCCAGACGCACTTTCACAGCGTTCAGCCGGTAGAGATTGTGGCGGAAAACCTTATGCTGCATTCGCCAACCGGCAAGACGCTGGCCGGGCCGCTCACGTTTCATCTGCAGGCCGGCCAACGTGTCGCGTTGGTGGGCACCAGCGGGTCGGGCAAGACTTCGCTGCTGAATGTGCTGCTCGGTTTCCTGCCTTACCGCGGCTCGCTGACAGTCAATGGGCAGGAGCTGAATACACTCTCCCTGACCGCGTGGCGCAAACATTTAAGCTGGGTCGGCCAAAACCCTCATCTGCCGGCCGCCACCCTCCGGCAAAACATCACGCTGGGGCGTCCCGATATCAGCGAAACAGCGGTACAGCAGGCGCTGGAACGGGCCTGCGTGCAGGAGTTTCTCCCCCATCTGCCCCAAGGGCTGGATACCACGATCGGCGACGGCGCGGCGCGTCTGTCCGTCGGTCAGGCGCAGCGGGTAGCGGTGGCGCGTGCGTTGCTCCACCCATGCCAGCTGTTATTGCTGGATGAACCCGCCGCCAGTCTGGATGCGCACAGCGAACAACTGGTGATGCATGCGCTCAATCAGGCGGCGTTACGGCAAACCACCCTGCTGATCACTCACCAACTGCAGGATATTCAACATTATGACGAAATCTGGGTGATGGATAACGGTCAGCTGGTGCAACGCGGTCACTTTGCTGAATTAAGCCGGACGGTAGGCCCGTTCGCCGACTTGCTGGCCCAGCGTCATGGAGAACTGTAATGGATAAGATTCAGGTGATGCAGGCGCTTAAACCCTTTTTAGCCCTTTATCGACGTCATTTCTGGCAGCTTGGCCTGGGCATCATACTGGCGATCGTCACATTGCTGGCCAGTATCAGCCTGCTGACGCTGTCCGGCTGGTTTCTTGCCGCGTCGGCGATTGTCGGCCTGCTGGGATTGACGACGTTCAATTACATGTTGCCAGCCGCCGGCGTGCGGGGCGCGGCGATTATCCGCACCGCCAGCCGTTATTTCGAGCGCTTGGTTAGCCATGACGCTACTTTTCGGGTGTTGATGCATCTGCGGGTGTTTACCTTCAGCCGGCTCCTGCCGTTGTCCCCCGGCGGATTGAGCCAGTTTCGTCAGGCTGAATTACTTAACCGTTTGGTCGCAGACGTGGATACGCTCGATCATCTTTATCTGCGGGTAATATCCCCATTGGTCAGCGCGCTGGCCGTGATTCTGGCGATCACTTACGGCCTGAGCCTGGTTGATGGTTCGCTGGCACTGACGCTGGGCGTCATCCTGCTGGCGATGTTGCTATTACTGCCCCCCGTTTTCTATCGCGCCGGGCAGCCGATCGGCGTGGCGTTGACCGAACTGCGCGCCGATTATCGTGTTCAATTGACCACCTGGCTGCAAGGGCAAGCCGAGCTGACTATCTTTGGCGCGCTGGCTTCCTTCCGTCAGCAGTTGGATCACTGGGAAGAACGCTGGTTCGCACGTCAGGAACAGCAGGCAGGCTTGAGCGCCCTTTCCCAGGCGTTGCTGATCGGCGCCAGCGGCCTGACCGTCACGTTGATCCTGTGGCTGGCGGCCGGCGGCGTCGGCGGCAATGCCGAGCCGGGCCCGCTAATCGCGCTGTTCGTTTTTGCGGCGTTGGCGGCGTTCGAGACACTGGCGCCGGTAGCCGGCGCGTTCCAGCATATCGGGCAGGTTGCCGCGTCTGCCGTGCGCGTCGGTCAGTTAATGACCTTGCCGCCGATGGTGACGTTCCCGGTCAATGGGCCTGACGTGTCTGGGCAAATCAACGTGACGCTAAATAATGTTGGATTCACTTATCCCGATCAGCAACAGCCGGTACTGCGTTCGGTTTCACTGACGATTGCGCCAGGTGAGCACATCGCGTTGCTCGGCCGCACCGGCTGCGGTAAATCCACACTGTTGCAATTGCTTACCCGCGCCTGGGAGTGCACCACCGGTGAAATTCTACTCAACGACGTGCCGATTCAGGATTGGCCGGAATCCCGGCTGCGCGCCATGATGAGCGTTGTGCCGCAACGTGTGCACGTATTCAGCGCAACGCTGCGGGACAATCTGTCGCTGGCTGCACCGCACGCTGACGATGAACAGTTAAAAAACGTGCTGGTTCAGGTCGGTCTGGACAAGCTGCTGGCGGATGATGGGCTGAACGCCTGGTTAGGAGAAGGCGGTCGTCAGTTATCCGGCGGCGAACAGCGACGCCTCGCGCTGGCGCGAGCGCTACTGCACCCCGCCCCACTGGTGCTGCTGGATGAACCGACCGAAGGGCTGGATGCGGAGACCGAGCGACGGATACTTGAATTGTTGCGACAACATTGCATCGGCAAAACCCTGATGATCATCACCCACCGTTTGAATGGGTTGGAAAGCTTCAACCGCTTATGCATTATGGACGATGGCTCCCTGCTTGAGCAGGGCGATCATTCTGGTCTGATGGCACAGCAGGGGCGCTACTGGCAGTTTCATCAACGTCTGTAGCTCAGTCGTCTGTAACGCAATCGTTCGTAACTTAATCGTCCGTAGCTCAATCGTCCGTAGCTCAATAGAGTCCGCAGGCTAAGTTCAGAGGTCAGTATGCTGTTGCGCGAGCTTTCCCCTTTTTCGTTGCAGTTTCCAGATCCTGAAACCGCGCTGCGCGAACCCAACGGCCTACTGGCCTACGGTGGCGATCTGTCGCCTGATCGCCTGCTCAGCGCCTATCGCCAGGGTATTTTCCCCTGGTACACGCCCGGCGACGCTATTCTGTGGTGGAGCCCCGATCCACGCGCCGTCCTGTTCCCGGAACAATTCCATTTAAGCCGCAGCATGAAGAAATTTATGCGACATACCCGTTATCGCGTCACGCTCAACCAGTCATTTACCGAGGTCATCACTGCCTGCGCCAACGAGCGGGATGACGGCACCTGGATCAGCGACGACATTATTGAAGCCTATTTATATTTGCATCAATCCACACATGCCCACTCCGTCGAAGTCTGGGATGATGGGCAATTAGTGGGCGGCCTGTACGGCATTGCGCAAGGTAGCTTGTTCTGCGGTGAATCCATGTTCAGCCGCGCTGATAATGCCTCCAAATTTGCGTTGACGGCATTCCTGTACCATTTTGTAGGTTACGGCGGACGGCTAATTGATTGTCAGGTGCTTAACCCCCATACCGCATCGCTGGGCGCAACAGAAATCCCCCGGCGTGATTTTCTATATCGGCTGGCGCAATACCGCACCCAGTCCCTCGGTAACGCTTGCTGGCAGCCTCAAACGCTGATCTTCCCCCCCGACACGCCATCCCGATAAATCGGCGGTGGGTGTTTACATGCCTTTACATGATGTGGGTTTTTCGGCATTATCTTGCCGGTTAAAAACTAAGGTAATTAAACCTAGAGGATTCGATGGCCAAAGAAGACAATATTGAAATGCAAGGCACCGTACTTGATACGCTGCCCAACACCATGTTCCGTGTTGAATTGGAAAACGGACACGTGGTTACCGCTCACATCTCCGGTAAAATGCGTAAAAACTATATCCGCATCCTGACGGGTGACAAAGTCACTGTGGAACTGACCCCGTACGACCTGAGTAAAGGCCGCATTGTCTTCCGTAGCCGCTAACAGGCTCGCCATCGTGTAACGCGATTTCACGAGGATGTCCCCCTCCGCAGCCCTTGCCTTCGGCGAGGGCGTTTCTTTGGGTCGATGTTTGCATCCGGCCCGTTGTTTTTCGGTAAAAAGGGTTTCCCCCGCGCAGGTAAATCGCTTTACCGCAGACTCATGACAACGACGACACAGCAACATATAACCAGGACAATACACCGATAGCGTCTATCGTTCAGGGCAGCGGGGGTTTCTCCCTTTGCGGCGAGATGCCAATCCATTGAGTCGGATTGCTGGGGCAACATCGCGTGAGCGGCAGCGCCCCAACAGCGCCAACGCTCAACGGGCAGGCACGGGTCTCCCGCTGGAAGGTTCACGCTGCATCCAACCCTGCGATAAGAGCCGGTTTTATACCGCAAACGACAGAAAACCACCTCATCGGCTAGGTTCAATCCGACGATGACCACATTCCCCAGATTGACATCAGCGCGGCGTCGCGGCTATTGGATCGAATGTGTCATGACACCCCGCGTTCATAGCCGGCAACGTTGATAAACTGGCAGTAAAAAAGGCATCCGCAGATGCCTTTTCACATAGGTATTTTTTTGCCTGATGACGGAGGCTCAGTGCACCGCCCCTTCCGGCCGGGTTTTGTGCGCACTCAAGAAGCGATAGGTCAACATCTGAGCGGCATCGTCCAGTTCTACCTTGACGGAACCACCATCCACCAGCGAACCAAACAGCAATTCGTTGGCCAACGGTTTTTTCAGGTTTTCCTGAATGACACGCGCCATAGGACGGGCGCCCATCGACTGATCATAGCCTTTGTCGGCCAGCCAGTTGCGCGCTTCTTCGCTCACTTCCAGCGAGACGCCCTTGGCATCCAGTTGCGCCTGCAATTCGACGATGAACTTGTCCACCACCTGCTGAATGACCTGCGGCGACAGATGGTTGAACCAGATAATGCCGTCAAGCCGGTTACGGAACTCCGGCGTGAAGACTTTCTTGATCTCTTCCATCGCATCGCTGCTATTGTCCTGCTGGATCAGGCCAATGGATTTGCGTTGGGTCTCACGCACGCCGGCATTGGTGGTCATCACGACAATAACGTTGCGGAAATCCGCCTTGCGGCCGTTATTGTCGGTCAGCGTACCGTTATCCATCACCTGCAACAGCAGATTGAAGACATCCGGATGCGCTTTCTCAATTTCATCCAGCAACAGCACCGAATGTGGATGCTTGATGACCGCATCGGTCAGCAACCCGCCCTGATCAAACCCGACGTATCCCGGAGGCGCGCCGATCAGCCGGCTGACGGTATGACGCTCCATGTACTCGGACATATCAAAGCGCAACAACTCAATATCCAGCGCTTTGGCCAGTTGCAGCGTTACTTCGGTTTTCCCGACCCCGGTCGGACCGGCGAACAGGAACGACCCCACCGGTTTACGCTCACTGCCAAGCCCGGCACGACTCATCTTGATGGCTTCGGTCAGGGCTTCAATCGCCGTGTCCTGTCCGAATACCAACATTTTCAGCCGGTCGTTGAGATTCTTCAGTACATCGCGATCGCTGGCGGAGACGGTTTTTTCCGGGATGCGGGCAATACGCGCCACCACGGATTCGATATCCGCCACATTGACGGTTTTTTTGCGTTTGCTGGCCGGCATCAGACGGCAACGCGCACCCGCTTCGTCAATCACGTCGATGGCTTTGTCCGGCAAATGGCGATCATTGATATATTTCACCGCCAGTTCAACCGCGGCACGAATCGCTTTAGCGGTATAGCGGACATCGTGATGGGCTTCGTACTTCGGTTTCAACCCATTGATGATCTGTACCGTTTCATCCACGCTGGGTTCGGTGATGTCGATTTTCTGGAAACGCCGGGCCAGCGCGCGATCCTTCTCAAAGATATTGCTGAATTCCTGATAGGTAGTCGAACCTATCACCCGAATCTTACCGCTGGACAACAGCGGCTTGATCAGGTTGGCGGCATCTACCTGACCGCCCGAAGCGGCGCCCGCGCCGATGATGGTATGAATTTCATCGATGAACAGAATGCTGTTTTGATCCTGCTCCAGCTGCTTCAGCAGCGCCTTGAAGCGTTTTTCAAAATCACCCCGGTACTTGGTGCCGGCCAGCAGCGAACCGATATCCAGCGAATAGATACTGCAATTCGCCATGACTTCGGGTACGTCGCCCTGCACGATACGCCAGGCTAGCCCTTCGGCGATGGCGGTCTTCCCGACACCGGACTCCCCGACCAGCAATGGATTGTTCTTACGACGACGGCATAATACCTGGATGGTGCGTTCCAGCTCGCGATCGCGGCCAATCAGCGGATCGATGCCCCCTACCCGGGCAAGCTGGTTAAGGTTGGTGGTGAAGTTTTCCATACGTTCTTCGCCTCCGGCCTGCTCTTCGTTTACCGGGTTTTCCGCGCTGGCCGACGGCCCCCCGGATTCCGTTTTACGTGTACCGTGTGAAATGAAATTCACCACATCCAGCCGGCTGACGTCATGCTTGCGCAGCAGATAAGCCGCCTGCGACTCCTGCTCGCTGAAAATGGCGACCAGCACATTGGCGCCGGACACTTCGCTGCGCCCCGACGACTGAACATGAAACACCGCGCGCTGCAATACGCGCTGGAAACTCAGCGTCGGCTGGGTATCCCGCTCCGTGTCGCTTTGCGGCAGCGTCGGCGTAGTTTGTTCAATAAAGGTTTCCAACTCCTGGCGCAGCGCGGCCAAATCCACCGTACAGGCTTCCAGCGCCTCGCGTGCGGAGGGGTTACTGAGTAACGCCAGCAACAAGTGCTCCACGGTCATGAACTCATGCCGGTGCTCGCGCGCTCTGGCAAAAGCCATGTTGAGACTGAGTTCCAGTTCTTGATTGAGCATAGGCACCTCCCCCAATAAATTGCCTTGATTCAGGCCTTTTCCAGCGTACAGAGCAACGGATGCTCATTCTCTCTGGCGTAACGATTCACCTGCGCCACCTTGGTTTCAGCCACTTCCGCACTGTAAACACCACAGATGGCTTTGCCTTGATAGTGAACCGTAAGCATCAGTTGCGTTGCACGTTCAATATCATAAGAAAAGAACTTTTGCAGAACGTCAATAACAAATTCCATTGGCGTGTAATCATCATTGTTTAGTATCACTTTATACATAGAAGGCGGCTGTAGCGCCTCCTCATGAAGATCTTTCGTCTGGCCTTCGACTTGCGGCCCTGTATTGTGATTTGCCATCTCTTAATCCGACCCGGTTCTTCATCTTCCGTCGACCGTCATCCGCGGTCACGCGCCTGATTTCATTGTATCATCGCCTGCAGAAGGTGTGTCCCGTAATTGCGTCGCCCGGGGCTTTCCCGCACGCCGCCGACGGCATATCTCATTAACGGCAACGTGTCGTATCAATAGCGTTATCTGTATCAAATTTTCACAAACTTGCGACAACAGGCCCGGAAAGGGTGCTTGACGGCCAAAGTGATTTCACTAGAGTGTGAGGTTGGATTGTTGCTGTTTTAATCAATCCGGGGTTTCCTTAACCAATTAACCTCACCTTAGAGAATACTCTAGCGAAGGATGGAAATGCATGGAGACGGGTACTGTTAAATGGTTCAATAATGCCAAAGGCTTTGGCTTTATTTGTCCTGAAGACGGCGGAGAAGATATCTTCGCTCACTATTCGACGATTCAGATGGATGGTTACAGGACGCTAAAAGCCGGGCAAATAGTAAAATTCACCGTGCACCAGGGGCCTAAAGGAAATCATGCCAGTCTGATCGTGCCGGTGGTCGGCGAAACGGTCGCCTGAACTCACCCCACGCATTCTGGTTTTCTTTTTTAGTTCCTGATACCAGGTAAAAAACAAACACCTGTGCCGGCCGCCAAGCGGTCGGCATTTTTCTTTAACCCCCCAGCGTATTGCCCTCCCCTGTGGGGATACCGTGGCGGAACAACGTTACCGCAACGTGTCGTCAGAAAAATAACTCGGACGCGAGGCCGGCCTAGTTCAGTCGGCCCGGCCGCGAGCCAGCCACAAGACACGGGAGAATAGAGTGCGCAGAAGTTGAGGGATGGCCGCTTCGCTCTGTTCGGCGGCCGCCATCGCCACCTCAATCGCCAGATCGGGCTTGGATGTACGATGAATGGCTTTCGTAATGACTTTCGCCATCGATAACGGAACTGGCTCCGGCAGTTGCGCGATGCGGTGATAAACGCCGCTAAAACCGTTACGGTACATAAAGTGCTCCATATCCAACGCCGGCAGTATCGTTAGATGGTCGCGTTCGCTTTCTCCCTGCGCTTGCAACAGGCTACGCACCGTGGCGGCGTACTTCTTCCCGGCGTCATCGCCATCCACCAACACATGCCATTCGATCCCCATGCGATAAGCAAATTTCAGCAACGGCCGGAGGCCGACCTGCGCAAACTCGATGACCCGCACCCCCTCCGCCTCAAAATGATGGCCGCATTGCCGCGCCATTTCGCTGAGCATCCAGACCTCCGTTTCCCCCTCCACCAACAGCCAGCAACGCGCAAACAACGACGCCGGACGGTTGAAGCGGATATGGAAGGTGATACGGCGGCTGTCCTCCTGGCTCATCCCCTGACGCCCAATCCGATAGGGCGCAACCTTGGCCGACTCCCTCACCAGGCGACACACCTGCTCCACCGGCACCAGCGACAACAATTCGCCCGAATTGGTGGTGGTGATTTTCTGCAATGGCAGTTGGTTCAGCAGCCCCCACGCCACTGACAGCATGATGGGATGCAGCCGGGTTTCCGGATCTTCAATCAACAATAAGGGACGAGAATGTGGATCGAGCGCGATGGAGCCTTTGGCCTGCAACAACGTTGAAAACAGCTCGAGCAGGATAATACGGCGGCTACGACTGTTCGGCCCTGCAAACATCCGGTTGATCGTATCCAGCGAACGCCACGCCTTGCCGTTGCCGGCACGCGCATGCCGATAATGGTGCCGTTCGTTCGGCGCCGCCCCCTGTTCGGAGAAATAGTGTTCGACCAGTTGTCGCATGGCGACCATCCCCTGCCGCAGTTCATGGTCAGTCAGCCGGTTGGGATTCTGCGCCAGCTCGCGCATCAGGGTTTCAATCTGATGCGCAAGCCGTTCGTTGTTGTCGATGGCCGGCACCAGCGTACCGGGACGAAAACGGCGAATGAACCGCGCATCCCGCAAGCGCAACACCGGATGCAGACGAATGACCTCGCTGGCCAGCCAATCAATATTATCGAGCGGCAGAGCATGACCGCCCGCATCCAGAAAGCTACGCCAGGTAAAGATCGCCTGGCTTTCGTCCACTTCGCCTTCCAGACGATAGAAAATGCGGTGCAGTTTACTCTCCCCTTTGATCCAGACCGGAGAAAGAGACCGGTAACGCGGCGCCAGATGGTGGCCGGGGGCAGATTCGCAAAACGTGAAGATCACTTGCAGATGGCGTTCCCGGCTGGTTTCATCGCCGGGCGTAAAATGGAAATCCTGCAGGTCGAAATGGTAGAGCGGCAACGACGGGGCCAGCAAAAGCGACAAAGCATCCAACAGGCTCGATTTGCCCCAGGCGTTTTCGCCAATCAGCACCGTGTTGTCATCCAACGTCAGCGACAAACGGTTGATCCCACGGAATCCCAGAATATCGATTCTTTCCAGATACATCCGTGCCCTCCTTTTGCATATGCATTATGAGCATGACGACAAAACCACGGCAGGGTCAAGCCCCCATCCCCGGATATGCCTGGGTGCGCATGCAATGACGCTATAACCGGGCAAATTTCAGCCAACCGCCGTTATGGATATCAAATGCAAGTGATTGTCATCCGCGACGCAAAATTGCGCTATGTCAAACTTACTTAAAGTTGCATCAAAAAAACCTTTTTGGTCGCCGTCAACCGGATTACTTTATAAATGGCATTTAAAATACAACTTTAAAAGGACGTCATCATGTACTGCGTGCAATGTGAACAGACCATCCGAACCCCTGCCGGCAACGGCTGCGCCTATGCGCAAGGCATGTGCGGCAAAACCGCCGAAACCTCCGACTTGCAGGATCTGCTGGTCGCCGTGCTGCAGGGGCTTTCCGCTTGGGCGCTGCAGGCCAGAGCGCAAGGCATCGTCGACCACGAGATCGACCATTTTACCCCACGTGCTTTCTTCGCCACGCTCACCAACGTTAACTTCGATTCCCAGCGCATCATCGGCTATGCCAAAGAAGCGATCGCCTTGCGTCATTCCCTGGCGACGCGCTGCCGCCTGCTGGACGCCTCGGTCAACGTCGATCACCCGATGGCCACGCTGGAACTGGCGGGCGACGATATCGCCGTTCTGCGTGATCAGGCCGCCCAGTTCGCACTGAATCAGGATCAGGCCGCCATCGGCGATGATATCCACGGCCTGCGTATGCTGTGTCTCTATGGCTTGAAAGGCGCGGCGGCCTACATGGAACACGCCCATGTACTGGGGCAGTACGACGACGCGCTGTATGCGGAATTCCATGCCTTTATGGCCTGGCTCGGCACTCGTCCAACCGATGTAGCAACCCTGCTGAATAATGCGCTGGCCATCGGCAAAATGAACTTCGGCGTCATGGCGATTCTGGATCGCGGCGAAACCGATACTTACGGGCACCCACAACCGACGCAAGTCAATGTCCGCCCGGTTGCGGGCAAAGCCATCCTGATTTCCGGCCATGACCTGAAAGATCTGCGCATGCTGCTGGAACAAACCCAGGGCACCGGCATCAATATTTATACCAATGGCGAAATGCTGCCGGCCCACGGCTACCCGGAGCTGAAAAAATTCCCGCATCTGGTGGGGAACTACGGCAGCGGCTGGCAGAACCAGCAAACGGAATTCGCCAAATTCCCGGGGCCGATCGTGATGACCTCCAACTGCATCATCGACCCCAGCGTCGGCCAGTACACCGACCGCATCTGGACGCGCAGCATCGTCGGCTGGCCGGGTGCGAAACATCTTGAGGGCGACGATTTCAGCGCGGTCATCGCGCAAGCGCAGCAGTTGCCCGGCTTCCCCTACAGCGAAATCGAGCACCTGATCACCGTCGGCTTCGGTCGTCAGACGCTACTCAGTGCCGCCGATACCGTGATCGATCTGGTCGCACAAAAAAAACTGCGCCATGTTTTCCTGATCGGCGGCTGCGACGGCAGCCGCACGGAGCGCAGCTACTACACCGATTTCGCCCGCAGCGTACCGAACGACTGCCTGATCATGACATTGGCCTGCGGCAAGTACCGCTTCAACAAACTGGATTTCGGTACGCTGGAAGGTTTACCGCGTCTGCTGGATGTGGGTCAGTGCAATGATGCTTACTCCGCCATCATGCTGGCGGTGAATCTGGCGGAAAAACTGGGTTGCGGCGTTAATGACCTGCCGTTGAGTCTGGTGCTGTCCTGGTTCGAACAGAAAGCGATCGTCATCCTGCTGACGCTGCTGGCGCTGGGCGTGAAGAACATCTACACCGGCCCGACCGCCCCCGCCTTCCTGACGCCGAATCTGCTGGCCATTCTGAACGAGAAATTCGGCATGCGCCCCATCACCACGGTGGAACAGGATCTGGACGCCATTCTGACCGCCTGACGGCCGTCGCCCAACGGCCCATCAGCAGGCCGTTGGGCAGAATCAAGGAGAATAGACATGACCATGCCTACGCCATCGTGTCCCAACCGTATGCAGGTACACAGCCTCCATCAGGAAACGTCGGATGTCTGGACGCTGTCGCTGATAAGCCACGATTTTTACCCCTGGCAACCCGGCCAGTACGCGCTGGTCAGCATCGATGGCAGCGCCGATACCCTGCGCGCCTATACCCTGTCCTCTTCGCCGGGATTGAGCCGCTTTATTACGCTGACAGTGCGCCGACTGGAGAGCGGGCTCGGCTCCACCTGGCTGACGCAACAGGTTAAACCGGGCGATTACCTCTGGCTTTCCGACGCCCAGGGCGAATTCACCTGCCGCCGGGCGGTCAGCGATCGTTACCTGATGCTGGCGGCGGGATGCGGCGTCACCCCGATCATGGCCATGACGCGCTGGCTGCTGGCGATGCGACCGGAAGTCGATGTTCAGGTGATGTTCAACGTGCGGGATCCGCAGCAGGTGATCTTTGCCGATGAGTGGCGCTCGCTGAGCCAACGCTATCCGCAGCAGTTGCGCTTGACGCTGATGGCCGAACAGGACGCCGCCGTCGGTTTTCTCAGCGGCCGGCTGACGGAAACCGTGTTGCAACAGCAGGTGCCGGATATCGCCCGTCGTACCGTCATGACCTGCGGCCCGCACCCCTATATGAAACTGGCGCAGACCCTGAGCTTACAATTGGGCGTCGGCCCGGATCGGTTCTTTAAAGAGCAATTCGGCGCAGAGCCGGTGGAAGACATTGACGACGACAATACCCTCACCATGACGATCCGCAATCCGCTGCGGCAGGTGAAAGTACCGGTGGGCGTCAGCCTGCTGGCGGCGCTGGAAAGCCACAACCTGCCGGTCAATGCCGCCTGCCGCGCCGGCGTATGCGGCAGTTGCAAAACCCGGATACTGCACGGGCAGTACACCACCACCAGCACCATGACGCTGACCCCGGAAGAGGTGGCGCAAGGTTATGTGTTGGCCTGTAGCTGTCAGTTGCAGGGCGACATCGTTCTGGCATAACCGTCCGTATCCGCGTCAGCGATACCGTCCGCCGCGGCGCCTGCCTGCCGCGGCGTAAACCAGTTGCGCACGACAACCATCTCATCCAATATGGGCATGCTTTTTCAGGTTGTCCGCTCAGGCAGGAGCAGAGCATCATGGCCCACACCCATCCCAACCCCGTGCTGATTCTCGGCGCCAGCAGCTATATCGGCCGTCACCTGACCGCCTGGCTAAGCCGGCAAGGGCAGCCGGTCATCGCCGCATCGTCCCACCCCGAACGCCTGTCCGCGCTGGCGCTCCCCGGGGTTCGCAACGAATATCTCGATCTGATGAAACCCCACACCTTACCGGAAGGGCTATGGCAGGCGGAGACCCTCTATTACCTGTTCCACAATATGGAAGACGGGCCGGATTTCGTCGATCGCGAACGTCAGTCGGCGCAAAACCTGCGCCACATGCTACGCACCAGCCATGTCCGTCAGATCATCTGTCTCGGCACCGTCTCCTCATCACCGCCGTTGTTATCCGAATACGCCCATGCCCGTCAGCAGACCGGCGATATTTTACGCAACTGCGGCATTCCCGTGACGGAGATACGCATCGGCCCCATCATCGGCCCCGGCTCCGTCGCGTTTGAAGTGATGCGCAGCGCGGTCGAGCATCTGCCCATACTCATGCCGCCGCATTGGACACGCGCGAAATCATCCCCCATCGCGCTGGACAACCTGCTGCACTACCTGGATGAAATTCGGCGCCATCCCACAGCCGAACACCGTGTGCTGGAAGCAGCCGGGCCAGATTTCGTGAGCTATATCAGCCTGTTACGGCGCTTTATCCGTCTGGCGGGCAAACGCCGATGGGTCATCCCGCTGCCGCTGTCTTTCAATGCGCTGTCCCGTTGTTTCCTCCAGGCCGTCACTTCGCTGCCGCGTCCGTTTATCCACGCCTTAATCGCCAGCCAGCAACAGGATATCGTGATGACTGACAACAGCTTGCAACAGCTGATTCCCCAACGCCTGCAAACCGTTGACGACGCCATCGCCGCCGCGCTCAACAGCGCAATAGACGAAATGAGCCACCCGGACTGGGGATTCGACGCCACTGCCCGTGCGCGCTGGCGCCCTGGGTTTGCTTTTTATCCCAAGCGGGTCGGGTTTAGTCAGAAAACCGTCGCCAGCAGCAAAGCGATCTGGCATGTGACGCAGCGCGTAGGCGGCGCGGACGGCTATTTTTATGCCAACCGGTTATGGCGGATACGCGCACGGATCGACGATCTGTGCGGCAATCAAGTGGTGTATGGCCGGCCGGCGCGTAATGAGTTACGCACCGGCGATAACATCAATGGCTGGAGGGCGCTCGCCGTGCAACCGCCTCATAGCCTGAACCTGCTGTTCGGTATGAAAGCGCCCGGGCTGGGACGATTGACCTTTACCATCGACGAACGAGGCACCTACCGCATCGTCGGCATCCACGCCTGGTGGCATCCTGACGGGTGGAAAGGCCTGCTGTACTGGTACCTGATGACCCCGATCCATGTGTTCATTTTTCGCGGCATGACCCAACGGATTGCGCAGTTGGCGGAAGAGGCGGAATTGCCAGACCCTGACAACAGCTTGCCCGGCGATAGCTAAACGCGCCCTCAGGAATCGCTAAACACGGCCCTCGGGATCAGCGCGATGCGCCGTACTTCTCCAGCAATGCATCAACCATGGCGTCGGTTTCCGCATCCGGTTGCCCGTCGGCCCGCTGTGGGCGAAAGTGCATCTGAAACGCGGCGATAACCCGTTGTTGCTGGCGAGCGCTCATCCCCTCCGTCACCTCATACCCGTAACGCCCCAGCTTTTCCAGCAGCGTCCGGCGGTCTACTGCCGCATGCGGCGCTCTGCCTTGCAGATAGAACGCCACCCGCTCTGGGTCAGGCCAGGCGCCGATGCCCTGCTCCGCCAACGCCTGCCAGGGAAACAAAGGGCCGGGATCGGTTTTGCGTTGCGGCGCGATGTCGCTGTGCGCCACCACATTCGGCGGTGCAATGGCGTAACGACGAATGATATCGCGCGCCAAATCCGCCACCAGTGCGATCTGTGACGCAGGATAGGGCGTCCACTCAGCCCCGGAGGCGGTATCCCGCTGGCCGGGATTTTCCAGCTCGATCCCAATCGAAACCTGATTCAGGTGGCTGTAGCCGCGCCAATGGCTGACGCCGGCATGCCAGGCGGACTGCGACTCCGGCACCAACTGCCATGCCATCGGCTTGCTGTGGTACAGCGGCGGGACGGCGGGGATCAGGTAATGGGCGCTCACTTCATCTTCCGTCAGCACCTGTAACGCCTGAGGAAACGAGCCGACCGTGTAATGGATCACCAGAAACTGCACTCGTGACGAGTGTGAACGCGCCTTCACCGCCTGTTCCAGCACATAGCGCCCTTCATCAGTACGGGAATCCGACATCTGGCAACCGGACAGCATCGTCAACAACAACGCTGCCGTTATCAGGCGCCGCATCATGTTCACAGACGGCTTACCCTCACAGCGGTTCCGCTGACGGACACCATCAGCATGCTGCCGTTTTTACCCACGGTTTCGTAGTCGATATCGATACCGACAATCGCATTCGCGCCCAGCTCCAGCGCCTGCTGTTCCATTTCTTGCATCGCGATTTCCCGCGCCCGGCGCAGTTCATGCTCATAAGCGCCGGCACGGCCGCCGACGATATCCCGCAGCCCAGCCAACAGGTCACGGAAAATGTTCGCCCCCAGAATCGTCTCGCCGGTCACGACGCCGCAATAGGCATCGATGGCATACCCTTCCAGCGTCGGGGTGGTGGTTAACTGCATCATGCTCGCTCCCTTTCCTGTGTCGTCAAGGCCGCCGGCTTCACTGTCAGCCGGGAGGGCCATATTCCGCCTTATCGCAGGCGACAGCCCGGCACACTTTCTCACACCAAGGCGGCGGATGGACAGCGTTTACCGGAAAAACAGGGGCGACAAGGGCCGGGTCAACATTTCGTGTTATTCAGGGAAACGTGTTCACGGCGGGGAAGTGCGGGAGGCGGCTCCGGGCGGGCGCTGCGCAGCAGGTCGGCCCGCTGGGCGCAGAGGATGAAACACAACGGCAAGGCGGAACACCGCGACGAAAGCCGCGCCGCATCAGGGTGGATACGATGTTGAACGATATCCGCTTTCACCATGCCGCACAATTTTGTGCTGGTAGATCAACAAAAAGTCGTGTAATTGCAATTTTTGGGCCGGGGCGATTGCAGAAGTATCCTGCCGACGCTACCATCTGCGGCATCAATGTCTATTCAATTCTTACGCATGAGTATTCAACTAACCGGCATTAACTGTTTTTATGGCGCACATCAGGCGCTGTCTGACATCACTCTTGATTGTCCTTCCGGGGAAACCCTGGTGTTGCTGGGCCCCAGCGGTGCGGGAAAAAGCTCGCTGCTGCGGGTACTTAACCTGCTGGAGATGCCGCGTTCCGGTACGCTGGCGATTGACGGCACCCAATTTGATTTCCGCGACGCCCCCGGCGAAGACGCTATTCGCCAGTTGCGCCGCCATGTCGGCATGGTGTTTCAGCAATACAATTTATGGCCGCACCTCACCGTGCAGCAAAATCTGGTGGAAGCGCCCTGTCGGGTGTTGGGGTTAACTCGCCAGGACGCCGGCGCCCGCGCCGAAAAATTGCTGACCCGCCTGCGTCTGAACGACTTCGCCGACCGTTATCCGCTGCACCTGTCCGGTGGTCAACAACAGCGCGTAGCGATCGCTCGCGCCTTGATGATGGAACCCAACGTACTGCTGTTCGATGAACCGACCGCCGCGTTGGATCCGGAAATCACCGCCCAGGTGGTGAGCATCATTCAGGAATTGAGCGAAACCGGCATCACGCAGGTTATCGTGACCCATGAAGTGGATTTTGCACGCAAAACCGCCAGCCGTGTGGTGTACATGGAAAATGGCCGTATCGTGGAACAAGGCGACGCCTCGCACTTCACTCAGCCCCAGACACCCGAATTCGCTGGCTATCTGTCTCATTGACATTATCAGGAATAATCATGAAAAAAATCATCCTCGCGGCCCTGCTGGCCGGATTAAGCGTTTCCGCCTCCGCCACCGACACCCTTCGTTTCGCGACCGAAGCGTCCTACCCGCCGTTTGAATCCGTGGACGCCAGCAACCAGATCGTCGGCTTCGACATCGACCTGGCCAATGCACTGTGTAAACAGATTCAGGCCACCTGTACCTTCAGCAACCAGGCGTTTGACAGCCTGATCCCCGGCCTCAAATTCCGCCGTTTCGATGCGGTCATCGCCGGCATGGATATCACCCCGGAACGCCAGCAGCAGGTTTCTTTCACCCAGCCTTACTATGAAAATTCGGCGATGTTCATCGCCCAGAAAGACAAGATTGCGAATGTCGCCGCCCTGAGCGGTAAACGTGTCGGGGTTCAGAACGGCACCACGCATCAAAAATTCTTGCTGGATAAGCATAAAGACATCACGGTCGTGCCTTATGACAGCTACCAGAACGCGGTGCTGGATCTGAAAAACGGCCGTCTGGACGCCGTGTTTGGCGACACGGCGGTCGTCAACGAATGGCTAAAACAGAATCAGGGCCTGGCCGCCGTTGGCGACAAAGTCGCGGATAAAGACTACTTCGGCATTGGCCTGGGCATCGCGGTGCGCCAGAACAACGACGAACTGGTGAAAAAATTCAACGCCGCGCTGAACACAATCAAGCAGGATGGTACTTATCAGGCCATCTATAAGAAATGGTTCCAGCAATAATCCGACGCTAATGATTGAACTTCACCCTCTTGCAAGCGCCGCCGGGATGACCGTCGGCCTTGCCGTTTGCGCCCTGATGCTGGGGCTGGCGCTGGCCATGCTGTTCGCCCTGTGGGAAACCGCCCGTTGGAAAACGGTTGCGGCCTGCGGCACGGCGCTGGTCACGCTGTTACGCGGCCTGCCGGAAATTCTGGTGGTGCTGTTTATCTACTTCGGCTCCTCCCAGCTGCTGCTGACGCTGGCGGATGGCTTTACCCTCAATCTGGGCGTAGTGCAGTTTCCAGTGAAGCTGAATATCGAGAACTTCGAGGTCAGCCCGTTCCTGTGCGGGGTCATCGCACTGGCGTTATTGTATGCGGCATATGCTTCTCAGACCCTGCGCGGCGCGCTCAAAGCCGTTCCTCGCGGGCAGTGGGAATCCGGCCAGGCGCTGGGTATGAGCAAAAGCGTGATATTTCGGCGTCTGATCATGCCGCAAATGTGGCGCCATGCCCTGCCGGGCCTCGGCAATCAGTGGCTGGTACTGCTCAAAGATACCGCGCTGGTGTCGCTGATCAGCGTTAACGATCTGATGTTGCAAACCAAAAGCATCGCCACCCGCACGCAGGAACCCTTTACCTGGTACATGATCGCCGCGGCTATCTATCTGGCGATCACCCTGCTGAGTCAGGCGATCCTACAGCGCATCGAAACCCGCGCTACGCGCTTTGAACGGAGGCCGTCCTGATGCTCGGTTACATACCCGAATTGCTCAAAGGCCTGCATACCAGCCTGTGGCTGACCATCGCCTCGCTGCTGCTTGCGCTGGTGTTGTCGCTGGCGCTGACCGTGGTCCTGACGCTGAAGACGCCGCTGCTCTCATCGCTGGCCAGGGTCTATATCACGCTGTTCACCGGTACACCGCTGCTGGTGCAGATCTTTCTGATTTACTACGGCCCCGGTCAGTTTGAGTCCATCCGCCAGATCCCCTGGCTGTGGAGCCTGCTGTCCCAACCCTGGCTGTGCGCCGTTAGCGCGCTGGCGCTCAACAGCGCCGCCTACACCACTCAGCTGTTCTACGGCGCGGTACGCGCCATTCCGGCCGGGCAGTGGCAATCCTGCGCGGCGCTCGGCATGAACCGACGCGACACGCTGCATATCCTGCTGCCGTTCGCCTTCAAGCGCGCGCTCTCTTCCTACTCCAACGAAGTGGTGCTGGTGTTCAAAGGTACTTCGCTGGCGTATACCATCACGCTGATGGAAGTGATGGGCCACGGGCAACTGCTGTATGGCCGGACGTATGATGTGCTGGTGTTCGGCGCCGCCGGTATCGTTTACCTGTGCGTCAATGGCCTGTTGACGCTGTTGATGCGCCTTCTCGAACGTCGCGCGCTGGCCTTCGAGCAACGTAGCGCCTGAGCATTTCGACGCCCTGTCGCCAGGGCGTCGTTGCGCCTGTCAGCATTAACATAACATTCATTTATGATGAAATAATATTCAGTACCCTACCCTGCCGCCATCACAGCCTTCATTATCTCATTATAAAATATAAATATTATTTCAGTCCCACCAAGCCCACGCCAGATTATTGAATTTTTAATCATAATATTTGCATATGTATTTTATTGATGGCATGGTGTCTCCACTGGCGACACGCCGTAATACGAATGCACAAAAACAGACTGGAGTGATCATGAAAAAAATCGTCCTTGCCGCCCTGCTGGCGGGTTTCACCCTGAGTGCCACCGCTGCCGAGACGGTGCGTTTCGCGGCTTCCGCCACCTACCCGCCGTTCGAATCCCTGGATGCCGGCAACCAGATCGTCGGTTTCGATATCGATCTGGCTAATGCGCTGTGCAAACAGATACAGGCCACCTGTAGCTTCACCAATCAGGCGTTCGACAGCCTGATCCCGGCGCTGAAATTCCGCCGCTACGACGCCGTGATCTCCGGCATGGACATCACCCCGGAACGCAGTAAACAAGTCGCATTTACCCAGCCTTACTACGCCAACTCCGCCATCGTGATCGCGCAAAAAGGCAAGTATCACTCGCTGGCGAATCTGAAAGGTAAACGTATCGGTATGGAAAACGGCACCACTCACCAGAAATACCTGCAGGACACACATCCGGAAGTGAAGACCGTGCCTTACGACAGCTACCAGAATGCGCTGATCGATCTGAAAAATGGCCGGCTTGACGGCGTATTCGGCGATACCGCCGTAGTCAATGAATGGCTGAAAACCAACCCGGAACTGGCCACCGTCGGCGAAAAAGTGACGGATGAAGCCTATTTCGGTATCGGCCTCGGCATTGCGGTACGGCCGGATAACCAGGCGCTGCTGGAAAAACTGAATAACGCGCTGGCCGCCATCAAGGCCAACGGCACCTACAAAGCCATCAACGACAAGTGGTTCCCGCAGCAATAACCCTCAGAGCCCGCCGCCCGGACAGGTGCCGCGGGCTCACCGGCAACACCGCCTGACACCTGACGCGCAACCTGCTAGGCTCTGCACTTTGCATCACTGCCAGCACCACGATCCACCGAACCGGGCGCACATTATGTTTCCACTCTTATCGACCCTAAACCGCATTCCGAAAGGCGTATGGGTGTTGGGCGGCGTCAGCCTGCTGATGGATATCTCCTCCGAGATGATTCACAGCCTGTTGCCGCTGTTTATGACATCGACGCTGGGCGCCAGCGTGATGCTGATCGGCCTGGTGGAAGGGTTGGCGGAAGCCACCGCGCTCATCGTCAGGGTATTTTCCGGCGTACTGAGCGACTATCTCGGCAAACGTAAAGGGCTGGCGTTATTCGGCTATGGGCTGGGCGCGTTCAGTAAGCCACTGTTCGCGCTGGCGCCATCCCTCGGAATGGTGCTCGGCGCCCGCCTGCTGGATCGCATCGGCAAAGGGATCCGCAGCGCCCCTCGGGACGCGCTGGTGGCGGACATTACGCCATCGGACATTCGCGGCGCGGCCTTTGGGCTGCGCCAATCGCTGGATACATTCGGCGCTTTCGCCGGGCCGCTGATCGCCGTCGGTCTGATGCTGCTGTGGCACAATGATTTTCGGGCCATTTTTTGGGTCGCCGCGCTCCCCGGTCTGTTGTCCATCGCCTTGCTGTTTTTTGGCCTGAACGAGCCGGAACCCCGCCGCGTCGCCCCACGCGCCAATCCGATCCGCCGCGATAACCTCAAGCGCCTCGGCGCCGGTTATTGGTGGGTGGTCGGCACCGGCGCCATTTTCACCCTCGCCCGCTTCAGCGAGGCGTTTCTGGTACTGCGGGCACAGCAATTAAACATTCCTTTGCCGCTGATTCCGTTGGTCATGGTGGCGATGAACCTGGTCTACTCCTGTTCGGCGTACCCCTTCGGTAAACTGGCGGATCGCGTATCCCACCGTGCGCTGCTGCAAACCGGGCTGGTGGTGCTGATTCTGGCGGATATCGTGCTGGCATGGAGCACACATGGGTTCGGCTTGCTGTTGGGCGTGGCACTGTGGGGCATGCATATGGGGATGACGCAGGGATTGCTGGCGGCCATGATCGCCGACGAAGCGCCGGCTGACCTGCGCGGTACCGCCTACGGCATGTTCAACCTGATAAGCGGCATCGCCTTGCTGCTGGCCAGCACGATCGCCGGCGTACTGTGGAGCTACTGGGGCGCCGCCGCGACCTTTCTGGTCGGCGCGGCGTTCTGCGCGCTAACCCTGTTGGGAATGAAAAAACGCCCCCGGTAGGCCAGCCGTCGATGACCGTTGCAATAACGCCAGCACTTCGTAATGGGCGGTATGGGGAAACATGTCGAATAATTGTACCTTCACCGCCCGATACGCCGGCAGATGCGCCATATCCTGCGCCATGGTTTCCGCGTTACAACTGGAGTAAAGCAGGGCGGCGCCATGCGCGCCAGATACTGGCACAATTCGGCGCCGATCCCCCGACGAGGCGGATTGACGATCACCAAATCGGGCGTCCGGCTTTCGCCGACGGCGAAACGGGTGGAATCCAACGCCGCAAAGTTCACCTGCGATAACCCCAGTTGCTCCGCCGAGCGCCGCGCACAGGTAATGGCTTGCGCACTGATTTCAATGCCGGTCAGCGCCCGCTCCTGACTGGCGCAATGCAACCCGAATCCCCCTACCCCGCAGAACAAATCCCACAGGCTGCCGATCGGCAACCCCGCCACCCACGCACGGGCGGCGGCATACAACCGGGCAGCAACCTGAGGGTTGGTCTGGAAAAAGCTCTGCGGCCGGATGTACAGCGGCACCTGATTAAACCGCTCCTCCAGCGCCTGCGGTTCCGTCAGCGGGATCTCTTGCTCGCCCTCCATGATGGCCTGATGTACCGGCTGGATATTGGCGGAGATCACCGCCAACTGCGGCAATTGCTGCTGTAACCAGGGCAAGGCGGCGCGCAGTTGAGCCAGTTTGGCTTCAGATCGCACGACAAAGCGCAGCATGAAACGGCCGCTCAGGGTGCTTTGCGTCAACAGCAGATACTTCAGTTCACCGCGGCGGCGCGTCACGTTATAGGGCGTCAGCCCGGCCCGGGCGATAAAAGGCTTCAGCACCGCGAATACCGGCGCAAAATCTTGCGGATAGAGGGGACAATCGCACAGGTCGATCGGCGTACCATCGCGGCGCAGCATCCCCAGTAGCGGCCGCTCCACACTGCCGCTCACCACCATCTTGGCCTTATTGCGAAATGCGCTTTCCGCCGACGCCTCCGGCGGCAGCCACTGCGACACCGGATGCCCGGTCAGCAATCCACGCAGGTGTTGCTGCTTATCAGCTAACTGCTGCGTGTAGTCTTTCTCCAGCCACTGGCAGGAGCGGCAGGTTCCGTCGTTATAGCGGGTACATTGCATGGGAAGGCTGAAATCTGTCGTCAATACACAAAAGGGGGCTGATTGTACCATCAGCAGACGGGAAAGTTAGGACGGCTGGGCAAAAAAACGCTGACTGCGCCGGGGAATAAACAGCAACAAGATCAGCAACGCATCGGGTAGTTGTTGTAGCAGAAGGTTGTTGAGTATTTCGCCGGTCGTCCCGCCGCCGATATGAAATACGGGCGGTAAAAAGTCAACCATGGACGCCGTCAGCATATACACCGTCACCAAACATTCCGCCGCCAGAAAGCACCAGCGCCCCCAGTTGATGCCGGAAAGCACGGCAAACCCGCAACGAATTTCCAGGCTGACGATCACCAATGCCCCCAACAACACCAGCGTGGTATCCCATTCTTTGGCGCTGTTGCTTAGCCAGTCGACAAATTCGCTGACACCCAGTTCTCCCACCATCAGCAGGATCCTCAGGCAGCGGGTGGTAATAATCGCGATTCCCGCCACCATCACCGCCACCGGCGCGAACGCGCTACGCCGCATGATCGCTTTTTTACCGTATAGAATGGTGTGTTCCTCCTGAAACAATAACGCCACCTAAGTATGGTGGCGTTATCAGAAAAAAGGCAAACAAAACAGAAAAATGCGTTAGTTATGCACCGCGCGTCGTAAATCCCGCAACCGCTGTTTTTCCGCCCGCGCCATAAACCACCATGCGATCAGCCCGATAACGCCGACGACCAGCAAAATCAACGACGCCAGGGCGTTGATCTGCGGGTTGACCCCCATGCGCACGCTGGAAAACACCAGCATCGGCAGCGTCGTCGCGCCCGGCCCGGACACAAAACTGGCGATCACCAGATCATCCAGCGACAACGTGAACGCCAGCAGCCAGCCGGAAATCAGCGCCGGCGCAATCATCGGCACCGTGATGATGAAAAACACTTTCAGCGGCGTCGCACCAAGATCCATCGCCGCTTCCTCGATCGAATGATCCAGTTCACGCAGACGCGCACTGATCACCACCGTGACATAGGCCGAGCAGAAGGTGACATGCGCCAGCCAGATGGTGAACATGCCGCGTTCCGCCGGCCAGCCGATGGCGTGCCCCAACGCAACAAACAACAGCAGCAGCGACAGGCCGGTGATCACATCCGGCATCACCAGCGGCGCGGTCAGCATAAAGGCAAAGCCGGTAGAACCGCGAAAATTACCGAAGCGCACCATCACCACCGCCGCCAACGTGCCAATCACCACCGCCATCGTCGCCGAGGCGGCGGCGATAGTCAGGCTGAGCGCCACGGCGCTTATCATCGCCGAGTCTTCAAACAGCGCGCTGTACCACTGGGTCGACCAGCCCGCCCATACCGTCACCAGGCGCGAACTGTTGAACGAGTAGACAACCAGCATCAGCATCGGCGCGTACAGGAAGGTAAAACCCAGTACCAGAATCAGAATGCGCCACGGCGAACGCACTACCGGTAAATTGTTCATTCCTGATCCTCCGCCGCTTTGTTCTGATACTTGTGGAACCAGATGATGGGCACAATCAGCAGGATCAGCATCACCATCGCTACCGCCGAGGCCACCGGCCAATCGCGGTTGTTAAAGAATTCCTGCCACAGAATGCGCCCGATCATGATGGTGTCCGGGCCGCCGAGCAGTTCAGGGATCACGTATTCCCCTACCGTTGGGATAAACACCAGCATGGAACCGGCGATGATGCCGCCTTTGGTAAGCGGCACAATCACACTGAAGAACGTGCGTACCGGGCGCGCGCCGAGGTCGAGCGACGCCTCCACCAGCGAGTAGTCCAGCCGGGTCAGCGCGGTATAAATCGGCAGCACCATAAACGGCAAATAGGAATACACCACCCCGATATACACCGCCAGATTGGTATGCAGAATGGTCAGCGGCTGGTCGATGACGCCCAGCCAGGTCAGAAAATTGTTCAGAATACCGTTGTCCTTAAGGATCCCCATCCAGGCATAGACGCGGATCAGGAACGAGGTCCAGGACGGCAGGATCACCAACAGCAGCAGAATATTGCGGGTGGACGACCGGCTGTGCGCCACCGCCCAGGCCATCGGGTAGCCCACCAGCAGACAGCACAGCGTGGAAACCGCCGCGATTTTCAACGATTGCAGGTAAGCGTCGATATACAGCGGGTCAGACAACAATTGCAGATAGTTGCCGATATTGAGGCTTATTTGCAGGCGGTCTTCCGCCCACTCCATCAGGTTGGTGTACGGCGGTACGGTGCGCGCCATTTCCGCAAAACTGATTTTGAAAACAATCAGAAACGGCAGCATGAACAGGCACAGCAGCCACAGATACGGCAGCGCGATCACCAGTTTACGGCCATGAGCCAGCCGCAGCCGGGCCAACATAGCGCGCAACGGACTCATACTCTGTCCCGGCGGTTCGCGGTGTTCAGATAGCATTGTCATGACGTTTCCCCTTCCGTTACACCGTCAGCACGACGCAGCTGTCCGCATCCCAGCACAGACGCACTTCGTCGCCCCAGGTGGGCGAGCCCTTGCGGAAACGGTCGGCGTTCTGCAACTGGGCGCTGATGATCTGCCCGCTGCTGAGCCTGACGTGATAAATCGAGAGGTCGCCCAGATAGGCGATATGCACCACTTCGCCGACGGCGAAGTTGAACCCGTCCGCCGGCACCTCTTCGCACAGCATGATTTTTTCCGGACGCAGCGCGACATACACCGGCACGCCATCCACGATGGATACATCGGAATTCACTTTTAACGGGTGAACCAGCCCCGAACTTTGCAGGATCAGCGCATCGTCCTGGCGTTCGGTCAGCATGCCTTCAAACATGTTCACCGAGCCGATGAACTCGGCGCTGAAACGCGATGTCGGATTCTCGTAAATCTCTTCCGGCTCGCCGATCTGTACGAATTTTCCGCGGTTCATGATGGCGATGCGGCCCGCCATGGTCATGGCCTCTTCCTGATCGTGAGTCACCATGACGCAAGTCACCCCCACACGTTCAAGAATATCCACCACTTCCAACTGCATGCGGTCGCGCAGCTTTTTATCCAGCGCCCCCATCGGTTCATCCAGCAACAGCAGCTTCGGACGTTTCGCCAGACTGCGCGCCAGCGCCACACGCTGACGCTGGCCGCCGGAAAGTTGGTGCGGCTTGCGCCCTGCGAACTCCTGCATGTGCACCAGCGTCAGCATCTCCTCGACGCGGTCACGGATTTCGCCGCGCGACAGTTTGTCCTGCTTCAGGCCAAACGCGATGTTTTTTTCCACCGTCATATGCGGGAACAGCGCGTAGGATTGAAACATCATGTTGATGGGGCGCTGATACGGCGGCACCAGGGAAAGATCCTGCCCATCCAGCACAATCTGGCCGTGGGTGGGGTGTTCAAACCCGGCCAGCATACGCAGTAACGTGGATTTACCACATCCCGAGGCGCCCAGCAGCGCAAACATCTCGCCTTTGTAAATGGTCAGGCTGACATCATCAACCGCAAGTTGCCCATCGTATGATTTGGTCAGGTTGCGCACCTCCAGCAACGGGGTGGTTACTTTCTGAAGTTTGGGCTGAGGGCGGGGAATCGCTTCGTTCACTAATATTGCTCTCCGGCAGAAGCAGAACAAAATCGCAGCCGTTTGACTGCAACACAAATAGCGCAAACAGGCGGTGTTGAAGCCGCCTGTTTGCAGGATTATGAATCAAGGCCGACGACGGCTATTTGCCGCTTTTGACCTTGGTCCACGAACGTGTAATCACACGGTCGATTTTCGGTGATTGTACCTTGAGCGTGAACAGTTTGGCACGTACATCCGCAGGCGGATAAATGTTCGGGTTGCCGCGCACCTCTTCACTCACCAGCGCCGTCGCTTCCTTGTTCGGGTTCGCGTAGTACACATGGTTACTGATGTTGGCAATCACATCCGGTTTCAACAGATAGTTGAGGAATGCATAGGCTTCATCCAGATTCTTGGCATCCTTCGGAATCGCGAAGACATCAAAGAACGCCAGCGCGCCTTCTTTCGGGATGGCATAGCTGATATTCACGCCGTTTTTCGCTTCTTTAGCGCGATTGGCAGCTTGCATCACATCACCCGCCCAACCGATAGCCACGCAGATATCGCCATTAGCCAGATCGTTGATGTACTGGGAAGAGTGGAAGTAACGGATGCTCGGACGCAATTTCAACAACAGGTCGGTCGCATCTTTGCTGTAATCGGATTCCTTGGTGCTGTTCGGATCCTTACCCAGATAATTCAGCACGGTGGCGTAGATTTCAGCCGGCGCATCCAGGAAGGAAACGCCGCAGCTTTTCAGCTTCTCCAGGTTTTCCGGTTTTAGCACCAGATCCCAACTGTTGACCGGCACATCTTTGCCCAGCGCAGCCTTCACTTTCTCCACGTTGTAGCCGATGCCGGTAGTCGCCCACAGATAAGGCACGGCGTATTTGTGGCCCGGATCGTGCTCTTCAATCAGCTTCATCAGCTCCGGATCGAGATTCTTGTAGTTTGGCAGCTTGCTCTTGTCCAGCGGCTGGAACACGCCGGCGCTAATCTGGCGGCCCAGAAAACTGGCGGAGGGCACAACCAGATCGAATCCTGTGCTGCCGGCCATCAGTTTGCCTTCCAGCACTTCGTTGGAATCGAACACGTCATAAACGACCTTGATACCCGATTCTTTCTGGAAGTTCTCCAGCGTGTCCGGGGCGATATAGTCAGACCAGTTATAAACGTGCAGTGTTTTTTCTTCCGCAGTTGCGGTGACGGACGCGGCCATCAGCAAGCCGGCTAAAACACCCGAAAGCCATGTTTTACGTTGGGTGAACATCCGTTCCTTCCTCCATTCCAGGCGGTGAATTATGGGGTTAACAGCGCATTAACCGGATACAAAATGCTCTTCATCTGCGTTTATCACGCATCAAGATGAATAACCCTGTACCGGCATATTTCATCACTGAAACGATTGATCTTTAAACAAACCAGACAACAGGTTGTCTCATACTCCATACAGAAATAAAGCATAACCGCAGTGTTACAACCGCACCATACCGGAACGTAAAAAATGGGTTTTATCGATTATTTATGCAGATTCTATCTATGTGCTGCGTCAGCAAAGCACAAACACAGAAATATATTTGGCAAGATGGCGTGATAAACCGCATAAAATACGGTTTATCAAAAATAAGAAAATCTAATAGACAGCGCTTGATACGTAACGTAATCAATGCAGACTTGGCGAGTTCAGACGACCAGCAGGGCTCTCTTCCTCCTCCCCTAAAAACAGCAGATTATTGGCGCTGGCTTCCATGATCACCATGGAGACTTGCTGCTCGGCCTGCTGCATAAAGTGGCGGAACTGTTCCAGCGTCATACCGGCGCCGGCGCTGAACGTCTGGCACACAATCAGCTTGGGAAGGTTGTCGTCCTGAATATCGAGAAAAGCCTTGGCGGTCAGCGAACTGGCGTTGATCTGGCTCAGCTCGCCGACCAGCGGGATCAGCGCGGTGGGTTTTACTTCGGCAATCGCGGAAAACAGGATCACGCTGTCGGCAATATCCACCTTGGCGTCGAAAACGCCGTCGAAATTCTGCATATGCGGCAGATGCAGCGCCTGACAGGAATCGCACTCGAAATAGATAATGCCCAGTTGATCCAGCCACCGCCGAAGCAAATTCAAATCAGGGACGATGATTGAATCCATATTGACCGCCTTTTAAATGACTCTTTGAGAAAAAATTCCGACTTGCGGATAAACGAAACGCACCGGCAGCGATGCCGAAACGCAGGGGAACGAGCAGGCCGCCAGGGCCGAAAGTGTTACCGAACCTTGGCGGAACGGGGGACAGCGCGGTGATGCTGCTCAATGAATTCGACCATCATCCCTGCGATATCCATGCCGGTGGTGGTTTCTATTCCCTCCAGGCCCGGCGATGCGTTGACTTCCATGACCAGCGGCCCACGCTCGGCGCGTAGTATATCAACACCCGCAACATTCAGTCCTAATGTTTTTGCGGCTTTGACCGCAATTGCCCGTTCCTGAGGCGTAATCCGTACCAGTTTCGCCGAACCGCCGCGATGCAGATTAGAGCGAAAATCCCCCGGTTTGGCCTGACGTTCAATCGCCGCGACCACCCGATCGCCCACCACCAGACAGCGGACATCCTTACCCTGCGCTTCCCGAATGTACTCCTGCACCAGGATATGGGCGTTCAGTCCGCGAAAGGCATCGATCACGCTCTCCGCCGCCTGCTGGGTTTCCGCCAGCACCACACCGATGCCTTGGGTGCCTTCCACCAGTTTCACCACCAGCGGCGCGCCCCCGACCATCTTGATCAGATCCGCCGTATCGTCCGGTGAATGGGCAAACCCGGTGATAGGCAGATCAATCCCCTGGCGCGCCAGCAGTTGCAGCGAGTGCAATTTGTCTCTGGCGCGGATCACCGAAGCGGCATTATTGAGCGCAAAGCTGCCCAGCATTTCGAACTGACGCAATACCGCCGTACCATAAAAAGTAATCGCCGAACCGATACGCGGGATCACCGCATCATAATGCGCCAGTTGTCGCCCCTGATAATGAATCGAGGGCGTGGCGGAATTGATGTTCATATAACAGGAGAGCGGATCGATGACTTCAACACTGTGATGACGCTCTTCCGCCGCAGTGCTGAGGCGTTGGCAGGAATAGAGCGAACCGTCCCGCGATAAAATGGCAATCTTCATAGCGCTCCGCGACTATCGGGTGGCCCAGCCCTGCTGATGCAGGTAGTCCAGCATGAAGGGGCGACGCTCCTTGCCCAGCGTGCGCCGGACATGCCCGCTCCAGTTTTCACGGCGCGTATTGCTGTCGCGATGGCGGTAATACGCCTCGATATGCTGGTCATACTCCGCCAGCAATTCACCATCCAGCGGCTGATAGCGGTTCTCATGCAAGACCAACCCGATAGGCAGACGCGGTTTTAAATCCGGATCGGCGGCGGGGTGCCCCAGACACAACCCAAAAAGCGGCAACACCTGCTGCGGTAATTGCAGTTGTCGGGTCACTTCCGCCATGTTGTTGCGGATCCCGCCGATAAACACACCGCCCAATCCCAGCGATTCCGCCGCCGTCAGGGCATTCTGCCCCATCAACGCGGTATCCACGCAGCCCAACAACAGTTGTTCCGCCATCCCCAACTCCGCTTGCGGAAAAATCTGCTGATGGCGATAGAAATCGGCGCAGAACACCCAAAACTCCGCCGCCTGCCCGACCCAGGGCTGCTCGCCCGCCAGATGCGCCAGCGCCTGACGCAACATCGGATCGCTGATGCGAATGATCGAACTGCATTGCAAAAAACTGGAACTGGAAGCGCTCTGGGCGGCGGCGAGTATCGCCTCCCGTTGTGCTGCGCCAATCGGTTCTGGCGTAAAAGCGCGAATCGAACGATGCCGGCACAGCAGGTCTATGGTTGGCGTCACGTCGGGTATCCTTGGAACACAATGTTGAAATTACACAGCGCGGGCGTCACCGGCGTCGTTATCATCCGGCAAACCGGGCAAATAATCCGGCATTCCCCCGCAGACTACGGCACAGATGGCGATTATACGTCACTCCCCCCATCAGACAACGCGCCGGCGCACGTTTCCTCAGCGAATCATCGTCAATATGGATGACAGCGACAGGTATCGACCGCTTTCTATTGATTGTCGTTGCAGGCATAGTAGCGCCGTTGTATGTATAGGCTGCGCCCCGCGATAAATGACCACCTGCCGGGGCCGTCTGAGCGTTGGCTGAATAACGATATTTCACTCGCATCGCATGTGCATGCACGCGATGCTGATTCCAAAAGTAAGTAAGGAGTTCACATGTACGCAGTAATTTTCGGACGACCGGGTTGCCCCTATTGTGTCCGCGCCAAAGAACTGGCTGAAAAACTGGCTTCGGATCGCGATGATTTCAGTTTCCGCTACGTGGATATCCACGCTGAGGGGATCACCAAAGACGATTTGTCCAAGACTGTCGGTAAACCGGTGCAGACCGTTCCGCAGATTTTCCTTGATGAACAACATATCGGCGGTTGTACTGATTTTGAGGCCTATGCCAAAGAGCATCTGGGGCTGTATCAGTAATCGGACGACGCGGAGGCGCCACGCGCGCCTCTATCTCTTGTGCGTCATCCCCTGTCGCCGCTGGTCAGCAAAACCGGCAGGCTGGTGATAAAAGTCAGTGAAACAAAATCAACGAAACAAAGTCAGTGAAACAAAGTCAGTGAAAATAGTGCCGACTCACCGCCCGCAAAAACAGAAAGGTCAGCCCCCCCAACAGGCACCAGAAGACCGCCCCCGCCAGATACGCCAGTTCCTGCCAAAAACGAGACCGGCTCGCTCCACCGCACTTGCAACAGCAACAGGCAGATCAACGACGCCGCCAACGCGCCGAGCAAGGTATATTTCAACCGCCGACATCCGGACAGATAACAGGACACCAGACCCGGCAGCAGGAACAGCAACATGCCCGGCTCACCCCGAAACCCGTCATTGATTGCGACACGGGAGAGCGTCATTTTCTGACTCAGAAACACCAGAATAAACAGTACAAAACAGCCAACGACACCAACCCAACCTCTATTGTTTGTCATGCTGCCGCCTCCGCAAAATGGATGAAACGCCATCACCGCCAGCGGACATCAAATCAATGACTTCCGGCGATTGACGCAGATATCCCTGATGTGGGGTCAACGTGGTGATTTTACGCACATTCCCACCTATCACGCTGGTTGTCCGCAGGAGAACGTTCTAAAATGGCGCCGCCTGACCAGACCCGCGTTCCCAGCCCAAGTGCGTCGCAGTCACGCGGTTGTTATCCGGCGTTGGCGGCACGATGGGGGAGATCACCCAGCGTATGACGTTCGAGGCCTATTCCTTTCTTTGCCGTGATGGTTTCATCGCGGACAGAATCCTTATAATGTGATAAATTTAGACCACTTTATTTTTTATATCAAGAACTTACCGGTAAACAACACGTTACATCCCATGAATATAAACGTCGCTGATTTGTTAAACGGGAATTACATTTTGCTGCTGTTTGTGGTGCTTAGCCTGGGCCTTTGTCTGGGAAAACTGCGGCTTGGCTCGGTACAACTCGGCAACTCCATCGGTGTACTGGTGGTGTCGCTCCTGTTGGGCCAACAGCATTTCGCCATCAACACCGAAGCGCTCAGTCTGGGTTTTATGCTGTTCATTTTTTGCGTCGGCGTGGAGGCCGGCCCCAACTTCTTTTCCATTTTCTTCCGCGACGGTAAAAACTACCTGATGCTGGCGCTGGTGATGGTCAGCAGCGCATTGTTGCTCGCGCTGCTGTTGGGCAAGCTGTTCGGCTGGGGAATCGGGTTAAGCGCGGGGATGCTCGCCGGTTCCATGACATCAACGCCGGTGCTGGTCGGCGCGGGCGATACGCTGCGCACCGCCTTCACCGGCAACCCATTACTTTCGGTCGAGCAGGAACATCTGAGCCTGGGCTATGCCCTGACCTACCTTATCGGGCTCGTCAGCCTGATCTTCGGCGCCCGTTATCTACCCCGCTTGCAACATCAGGATCTACCGACCAGCGCCCAGCAAATCGCCCGCGAGCGTGGTCTGGACGCCGACAGTCAGCGCAAAATCTACCTGCCGATCATCCGCGCCTATCGGGTCGGCCCGGAGCTGGTCGCTTGGGCCGACGGTAAAAACCTGCGTGAACTCGGCATCTACCGCCAGACCGGCTGCTACATTGAGCGCATCCGCCGCAACGGCATCCTCGCCACACCGGATGGCGATGCGGTACTGCAACTGGGCGACGAAATCGCGCTGGTGGGATATCCGGACGCGCATGCGCGCCTGAACCCCAATTTTCGTGACGGCAAAGAAGTCTTCGAACGCGATTTGCTGGATATGCGCATCGTTACCGAAGAGATTGTCGTAAAAAACCACAATGCCGTTGGCAAACGCCTGAGCCAGTTGAAGCTGACCGATCACGGCTGCTTCCTGAATCGCATCGTGCGCAGCCAGATTGAAATGCCGATCGACGACAACGTCGTGCTCAACAAAGGCGATGTGTTGCAGGTCAGCGGCGATGCCCGTCGCGTCAAAAGTATCGCCGACCGGATTGGCTTTATTTCCATCCACAGCCAGGTCACTGATTTGATGGCCTTTTGTGCGTTTTTTATCATCGGCATCATGGTCGGGTTGGTCACGTTCCAGTTCAGAAATTTCTCCTTCGGCATCGGCAATGCCGCCGGGTTGCTGTTTTCCGGCATCATGCTGGGGTTTCTGCGCGCCAACCATCCGACCTTCGGCTATATACCGCAAGGCGCGCTGAACATGGTGAAAGAGTTTGGCCTGATGGTTTTCATGGCCGGGGTTGGGCTCAGTGCGGGCAACACCATCAATACCAGTCTGGGGGATATTGGCATCCAGATGTTGCTGTCCGGCCTGTTGGTCAGCTTGTTGCCGGTGGTGATTTGCTTCCTGTTCGGCGCTTATGTGCTACGCATGAATCGGGCGTTGTTGTTCGGCGCCATCATGGGTGCCCGCACCTGCGCGCCGGCCATGGAGATCATCAGTGATGCTTCGCGGAGCAATATTCCGGCGTTGGGGTATGCCGGCACCTACGCCATCGCCAACGTCCTGCTGACGCTGGCAGGTTCGCTGATCGTCATCATCTGGCCGCAATTGCCCGGCTGATCTGATTTTGTAAAGCAATGTCAGTTTTTTCTTAAAATTTTGCGAACTTTTCTTCGCACCGGCAGTCTCAATAAGTGCCACTGCTTTTCTTTGATATCCCTAAATTGAGGAGCCCGTTGTTCACGCCGGTGAGGTTCAAGAACAACGGGCCTTTTCTTATTCGCGATGCGGATCTGTCTCGGTTTTTCCTGCAACCCATTTTATTCCAGCGAAAGTCATCACTATACGTGACGGCTATCACGGAAATTAGTCACACTAATACCGGCAAGATCGTTATAACTTTTGCATTGCAGGTTTGCTCATTCCCTTTTCCGGCGATTATATTAGTACCCCATCAGTCAGCTTACGTTGCGGCTGTCGATTGGCGCGCAGTATGTCGGACGTCATTTTGGACATCACTCTACGGTGGTCATATCACGCGCACGAAACATCGGCGGCCGTATACACCGCATCCCTTCTTCACATTTTGGGCTGCAACGTCACCTAACAAGATTCCGTTTTTTCGTCCGAAAGCAAGAGGCTAACCAGCGCCGACTCGACTAACGGGCAGTTCCGCGGGACAAGAAGACAACGGATAATCACGTCTGAATTTATATCGGGGAAAATCATGGAAATGCGCCGTGCGACACGCATCAATAAACTGGCCCAGGCATTGAAAAAGGCCGACAAACTACATTTGAAAGATGCGGCTCAGTTGCTGGGCGTTTCGGAGATGACGGTGCGCCGAGATCTCAACGCCTTGCCTGACGCCGCAGTAGTGCTGCTCGGCGGATATGTTGTCAGCGATTTAAAAGTCAGCAACGCCAGCAGTTATTTCGTTTCCGATCAACAAACCAGACATGTCGCGGAGAAACGCGCGGCGGGTGAAATCGCCGCCTCATTGATTGAAGCTAATGACACCGTATTTTTCGATTGCGGTACCACCACGACCTTCATCATCGAAGCCATCCCCGACGATCTACCGTTTACCGGTATCTGCTACTCGCTGAACACGTTTCTGGCGTTGCAGCACAAACCTAACGGCCGGGTCATCCTCTGCGGTGGGGAATTCCATCCCGACAATGCCATTTTTACCCCGTTGGGCCGCCAACATGAGCTGGATCAGATTTGCCCGAACAAGGCCTTTATTTCCGCAGGCGGCATCGACCTTTCGGCCGGCGCTACCTGTTTCAACTTCGCGGAACTTGAGATGAAACATCGGGCGATGTCGCTTTCCCAGCATGTCATCCTGGTGGTGGACGGCAGTAAGTTCGGCAAACGCAAACCGGCGCGTATCGGCGCGCTGACACTGTTCGATACGCTGATCACCAGCCACATGCCGGAAGCGTCCTACCTGCAACACTTAAAGGCCAACAGTATCAGCCTGCTGATCCCGGACGCCTCGTAAATCACGCCCGCCGACATCGGCTGTCGGCGGGTACTTCAGGAGAAAAGCCCGCCAAACCAGCCGGACAGTTTCATCAGAATAGCGTCCCACAACCGGCCCAACAGGCCGGCCTCCGGCACCTCGTCCATCACCACCAGCGGCCGCTGCCCGACCACGACGCCATCCAGTGTGAAATCAAGGCTTCCCACGACCTGCCCCTGCTTCAGCGGCGCCTGTAGCGGCCGGGCATTCAAGGTAAAATTGGCCTTCACATTTTTTACCTGGCCTTTCGGCACTGTCACTGCGGCATCCTGCGTTACCCCCAGCCGGACGCGATTTTCCACGCCGAACCACACGCGCTGAGTGGTAAAGGGCTCATCGGTACGCACGACCGTGACGGTCTCGAAAAAACGGAATCCCCAAGCCAGCAATTTTTCACTCTCGCGAAAGCGTATCGCATCGGACGACGATCCCAGCACGACGGCAATCAACCGCGTGCCGCCTTCCACCGCCGAAGACACCAGGTTGTATCCCGCGCCATGAGTAAAACCGGTCTTGACGCCGTCCACCCGTAATGTGGCGCTCCACAGTAAGCGATTGCGGTTAGGCTGATTAATCTTATTGAATGTAAAGGCTTTCTCACTATGTAACGCATACTCATCGGGAAGATCGCGAATGAGCGCCTGCGTCAACCGCGACATATCGCGGGCGGTACTGTACTGGCCGGGCGTATCCAGCCCATGCACCGTCAGAAAATGGCTATTACTCAGCCCCAATGAGGCGGCATATTGATTCATCAATGAAATAAACGCCTGCTGGCTGCCCGCGACGTAATCGGCCAGCGCGATACTGGCATCATTGCCAGACTGAATCACCATGCCTTTATTCAGATCGGACACCAGAATCTGATCGCCCGGTTTAAGAAACATCAGCGACGAACCGCGCAAGGACGGGTTGCCGTTGGCCCAGGCATCGCTTCCCACAGTGACGCGATCATCCGGCTTTATCTTGCCCGCTTTAATCGCCTGACCCACGACATAGCTGGTCATGATTTTGGTCAGACTGGCCGGATCAAGACGCTCGTCGGCATTCAGTTCAGCCAACACGCGGCCGCTGGTTGCATCCATCAGGATAAAGGCTTTGGCATCAATCTGCGGTGGTGCGGAGGGTTGTTCTGCGTATGACGATGGGGAAAAAAGGGTCAGAAATGAAGCTGCCATCACCACGGTAGTAACACGATAGAATGGTGTCATTATCTTCATGCGCACGCTGTCCATGAGTCATTAAACATGAGGGAAAATTGCCGGCCGCTTCAAAAGTAACCCGTCATCGCGCTGAAAGAAAAGCACGCTTCTGTAAAGATTATCAACGGCGCCTTAAATACATCACCATCAAGCCGTCAGCATAACATCGCCACCACAGGCGCACCGTTGAACGACCGGAACATTAAGCATGATACGAAAGTAGAACCGGTTGACGCCACCGGAACAGGCTGAAAAAACAGCCAATTTACCCTGCACCCACGCAGGGATCCTGCTCAACTCCCCATCCGAACCACCGGACGGCCTTAACGACGCCAATACCCAAAACTAATTTCATTCAGAAACAATCTCTCATTAACTACATGTCCGTAATACGCCCAGTTTTATTTAGGCGCCACATAATTTCAACGACATCCATTTTAGGGTAGTTTTTTTGGTGAATTATTTTATTTTGTGAAGAGGAATAGTCTGAATAAATTGTGTGACATTTATCTAATTTGAAGAGTGTGATAAATTTGTCGTTAATAAATAAAGGCAAAATCAGCGCGCAATCAAAGATAAAAAAAATATCTTTTTTTCCTTATTTTTTATCACCATCGGAAGAGAAAAGAATCTATCTATAGAGCAAATTCTGCTGAACACAGATAGTGTCATCCATCAGGAAGAAAAAACAAACGGAGTTTGATTATGGGTGTAGAAAAGAACATCATTAATTGTCATGGCTGGAATGTTTATGTTGAGAAACATAATTTCCACCCAGCTAATGAGACCATTATTATGGTCAATGGTGCGCTATCCACCACCACGGCTTTTCGTGGTACCGTCAAGAGCCTCTCGGGAAAATTTAACGTTATCCTTTTTGATATGCCATTTATTGGCGAATCGCTCCCACATAACGAATTAACCAAAATTATTACCAAAGAGGATGAGGTGGATATCCTGCTGGATATTATCGAGCAGCTCCAACCGCATTACATTTATTCGATTTCCTGGGGCGGGCTGGCGACATTGCTGGCGCTGGCTCAGCATCCAAACCACATCAAGAAGGCGATCGTGGCTTCGTTTTCTCCGCGTATCAATGAGAAGATGCGCGCCTATGTCGAGGGCGCACGCGCGTTGATGCGACAGGATCGTTACGGTGAAGCCGCCGAAATGCTGAATCTGGAAGTTGGGAAATATCTTCCTCCATTAATTAAACATTTCAATTACCAATATTTATCATCTCTGCATGGCGAGGTGTTGAAACAGGTGCGTTTCCATATTGAACAGGTATTACCTATTCAGGAGACTGACTATGTTGAACTGTTTAAGAAAATAGAAATTGAAACACTGTTTCTCAATGGAGAAAAGGACGAATATACAACTGCCGAAGATGTCAAACAGATTGGTAGCCATATTCCGAAAAGCCAATTTCACATCGTGCCTAATGCCGGCCATTTTCTCGATATGGAAAACAGAAAAGCAACAGCGATTGTAGCCGATACTATTATTTCTTTCCTTGAGTAATTATCACGCTTGTCGGAATATATGTTTTCACAATACCAAAATAATTCGGGTTACGGCATAACACCCGGCTGAGGTGTTAAATCATGCAGCGGATTGCGCGTCACAGCACAGGATCAAAGAGGAACCGAGTAATAGAGCAACGCACCGGCAACCAGCAATATTTCGGGTATATCAGGCCACCTGTCTCCGGTGGCCTGGTTATATCCAACGATTAACGACGTTCGCGTTTATCCGCCCGCTTTGACAACCCATCCCCCAGGGTCTGCACGATCTGCACCAAAATCACCAATGCAATAACCGTCACCACCATCACCTGGGTTTCATAGCGGTAATAGCCGAAGCGGATCGCCAAATCGCCTACGCCGCCGCCGCCGACAATCCCGGCCATGGCGGAATAACCGATCAGGCTGACCAGTGTAATCGTCAGGCCGCGCAACAGCCCGGCGCGCGCTTCCGGCAGCAAAACGGTGCAGATGATGCGCATCGGGCTCGCGCCAAAGGCTTCCGCCGCCTCCACAATACCGGGATCCACTTCGCGCAGCGCGCTATCCACCAACCGGGCATAAAACGCAATGGCCGCCACCGACATTGGCACCGCCGCCGCCACGGGCCCGATCGTGCTGCCCAGCAAGAACTGCGTCAGCGGCAGCAGCAACACCAGCAGAATGACGAACGGAATAGAGCGGATGATATTGACCGTTATCGTGCTGAGCAGATAACAGAACCGGTTTTCCCAAAACAGATGCCGATCGGTGACATAAATCAGGAACCCCAGCGGCAACCCGCCGAGGATCGCCAGCAACGTAGAAATCCCGACCATTTGAAAGGTTTCGCCAAATGCGTTAATCAGGTCAGTCAATAACTCAGCCATGCAACACCTCCACCTGTGCCGTTCTGTGGCGAATATGTTCCACGGCCTGCGCCACCAGCGCCGCATCGGAAGGGTGGGTCAGCAGCGCGACCAGAATGCCCAGCGCGCGATGCCCGATATACTCGATCTTGCCATGCAGAATGTTGACGGAAACGCCGAAACGCATCGCCACATCCGATAACACCGGCTGCTCTGCCGATTCGCCGACGAACAGAATTTTCAGCAACGTCCCCTGCAACTCCTCTTTCAGGCGCGCAGGCAGTTCCAGATTCAACGTATGGGAGACTAACTGCCGGGTAAACTCATGCTGCGGCGTGGCGAAAATATCGAACACATCGCCCTCTTCCACCACCTTTCCGCCAGTCATCACCGCCACACGGTCGCAGACCGATTTGATGACGCTCATCTCGTGCGAAATCAACACGATGGTGATACCGAGCTTTTCATTAATTTCCTTCAACAACAACAAAATCGACGCCGATGTTTCCAGATCAAGCGCCGATGTCGGTTCATCGCATAGCAACACTTCCGGGTGGTTGGCGATGGCGCGGGCGATCCCCACGCGCTGCTTCTGCCCACCGCTAAGCTGCGACGGATAAGAGCCGGCTTTATCGCTCAACCCCACCAGCGCCAAAATCTCCGGCACCCGTTGCGCGATATCCTGCGTCGACTGGCCCGCCGCCCGCAGGCTAAACGCGACGTTCTGCGCCACCGTCCGGGTTTGCATCAGGTTGAAATGCTGAAAGATCATCCCGATGCGCTGCCGCTCATTGCGCAATGCCTGCCCACTGAGATCGCTGATGGTCACGCCGTTGACCACCACGCGCCCGCTGCTGGGACGCTGCAACAGATTAATCGTCCGCAGCAACGTGCTTTTGCCCGCGCCGCTGGTGCCTACGATGCCGTAAACCTCTCCCCGGCGAATATGCAGGCTGACGTTATCCACCGCCCGCGTACCTGCCTGTTTTCCCTGCGGGAAATCCACGCAGATATTGTCTAGTTGAATCATTATCCGCAAACTCCTGCTGCTGATCGGAAAAAAAACAGACAGCCGATCCATGACCGGCTGTCTTGTCAACGCCCTCTCCAATGAGGGGTGAGCCATTACTGTGCAGGTGTCGGCGTTTTCGCCTTCATCCAATCTGGACGCTGGAACTGGCTGAACATGCTGGCGGGATCGTCAATCACGGCGGCATACGCCGGGGACTCCACCGCCGCCTTGATATCCTTGACGAACGGTTTGTCCACATCATCGGTGCGCACCGCAATGACGTTTTTCAGGTTCTCATCCAGCGTCTCCAGCTTGATCGCGGAAGAGAGCTTCAGCCCGGCGGCGATAGCGAAATTACCGTTCACCAGCGAGGCGGTGGCGCTATCCAGGGTACGCGGCAGTTGTGCCGCCTCCAGCGGACGGAACACCAACCCGCGCGGGTTATCCTGAATATCCTTCTCGGAAGCTTTGGTCGGGTCAATGTCCGCTTTAATGGTGATCAACCCCAGCGACTGCAAAAACCGCAGGCCGCGCGCCAGATTGGTCGCATCATTCGACAGGGTGACGACATCCCCTTTCTTCAGCTGGTCAAGCGACGTGATTTTATGGGAATAAAACCCCATGCTGGCGGTCGGCACCGTCAGTAGCCGGGTCAGCTTCAACCCTTTGTCGGCGGAAAATTTCTCCAGATACAGCGAGTGCTGGAACAGGTTGGCGTCGATACTGCCGTTGGACAGCGCCAAATTAGGTTGAACGTAATCACTGAACTCGCGCACTTCCACCTTGTAGCCTTTCTTGACCAATTCAGGCTTGATCGCCTGTTTGACCATATCGCCATACGGGCCGGGCGCTACCCCGAAAATAATCGTGTGCGGATCGCTCTGCGCCATCGCCAAAGAAACGCCGGAAGCCAACAGCGTCACCGCCAGCGCAGCGCGCAAGGAATGGGGGAATATCATTTATATATTGTCCTGTCTGCAAGAATAAACCACGGTTATTATTGGGAATATAAGCCGGATAAGTAAATATAAAAAAGCTATATCCATATTTCCCATGCTGCGGTTGCATCGCCTGCCGAGCTTTCTACCGCGGCCAAAACGTCCGTTGCATGGAGGGGCGTCACCGCCTAAGGTAAGCGGAGCCATGGATGGGGGTGAGGTGTTAATCGGGTAGGTCATCGTGATTTGTGCCGCCGGCGGCTATCCGGGCAGACGGCGGCGTTCATTGTTATAAGGAGTGGCGTGATGCTGAAAGTATGGGGCCGGGACAACTCGACCAACGTGAAGAAAGTGCGCTGGTGCGCGGCGGAACTGAATGTACCCTATGAATGGATCCCGGCTGGCGGGCAGTTTGGCCGCAACCGTGATGCCGACTACCTGGCATTAAACCCGAACGGATTGGTGCCCTGCCTGCAGGACGACGATCTGGTGCTGTGGGAATCGAATGCCATCGTGCGCTATCTGGCGGCGCAATATGGCGCCGGCACGCTCTGGCTGGCTGACCCGAAAGCGCGCGCGGCGGCTGAAAAATGGATGGACTGGGCCATCGGCTTTTCTGAATCATTCCGTCAGGTGTTTATCAACCTGATTCGCACCGCGCCGGAACACCGCGATCTACAAGCGGTGGCCAACGGGCAGGCGAACTGTGAAAAACTGCTGTCCGTCGCCGATGCGGCACTGGCCGGGCAGAACTGGTTGTCCGGCGACAATTTCGGCATCGGCGACATTCCGTTGGGGTGTTTCGCTTACGCCTGGTTCAACATGCCGATCGCGCGGCAGTCGCATCCACATCTGGAGCGCTGGTACCAGCAGTTGACCGAGCGCCCGGCCTTTCAACAGACGGTGATGCTGCCGCTGAGCTAATCGTTTCCCCTACGTGCGCCCAACATGGGCGCACCGGCCCTGCCCCGCATGATGCCGCGCTCCCTCCCCACCGGAACGCTGAGCGTCGGTCAGACCCACCACTCGCACACACCACCCGTTGCCGTTTTCCAGCGTTTTTTCGCCCTGTTCCGGGACGGGAAAAATCAGCACACCGCCTGCGGCATCGCGGCTTCATTCAGGCACACAAAACGGCGGCCCAGAAAATCGGCCAGCTGGCGCGCCGCATCACGGCCATTTTCTCCGGGCAGCATGTACCCCATCGGCGCCACATCGAAAACCAGCGGTATTTTCAGCTCGCAGAATTCGCCGGCGGCAATCGCATGGCCGATAAAGCTGAGCGGCAGCAGCGCGACAAGATCATGTTGCACCAACAGCGTTTTGAACAGGGAAATAGAGCGAGTAACCAGCGGATACGCGCTGAGCGGCCAGGGAAAGTAACGGCTGATTTCATCCATCTTTTCGCGCACCAATGAGCCGGCTGGCGCCAGAACCCAGGTTTCTTCCGCCAGTTCGCTCCAGCCCACCTCTCTGCCGGCCAACCGGTGTTGCGCGCTGGCGACAACAATAAGCCTGTCCGGCCGCAACGCCGAGAAATACCAACCATCCGGCATCTTTCTGGGGCGACGGCCGATCACCAGATCCACCTCTTGCCGGGAGATAGCCAGCAGTTGATCCGCGCCCTCGGCTTCACGCAGTTGCACCTGAATAGTGGGGTATTGCGCATGAAACAGCGGTAACGACGGGGTCAGCAGAGCGTTGATCGCCGACGAGGACGCCGCCAGCCGCACCACCCCTTCCCCCATACGCCGATAAGCGGAAATGCACTCTGCGCTATCGCTGATCCCCTGCAGTAAGTGGCGCGCCACGGGGATAAACGCCATGCAGGCTGGTGTGGGCGTCACGCCACGGGCATGGCGTAAAAACAGCGGGATATCGAGCAGTTGTTCCAGATACGCCAGCGTCTGCGTGACCGATGACTGCGTGATGCCAATCGCGTCGGCGGTTCGCTGCACACTCCCCAATTCGGCCAGCTTGAGCAGGATCTGGATGTGGCGAAACTTCCCACAGGCCAGTAACCGGTTGAGTAATACGGAGGAGGTTTCGTGCATCATCTCGTTCCCGTGACATACATAGCGGGATTATGCATTGACCGGTCATCGTTTTTTGCGAGGAGAGTTCATGTTTTGCATATCCAGCCATTAGTCAGCCTAATGCCTCGCCGCGCAATTTAATTCGTTTCATATCATGCGGATGTTGAGAATAAACCGTCACCTCACACGGTAGACACGTACCCTAAAATAAGAGGAGAGGTTTATGTTCCGACACCATCCAAACCGGCTAGCCGCTGGCGCCGTTTCGGCCTGGCTGATAACCGCCGGTTTGTCCCAGGCTCAGGCCGCTACGGGCCTGGCCTGTGATGACAGTCTTAAAACCCATTTTAAACCGGATGCGCAAACGTCCGTCATTACAGTCAAGTCCTTCAAACAGGGCGAAACGCTAAAGCTGGATCAATCATCGGCAACGGCGTTACCCGATATCAACACCCCCGCCGCCCAGACTTATCCGCCCGCGCCGGTCGATGTGTGTCTGGTCAAACTGGTGATCGGGCCGGGAATGCCCGGAGATAAAGCCGCGCCGTCGACATCCGCCGGCATGGGCATCGAGATTTGGCTGCCGCAGCCGCAGCGCTGGAACCAGATTATTCGTGCGATGGGCAGCGGTGGATGGGCCGGTGGCGTCCACGCGGATCCCGCCCAAATCGGCACGCGACCGCAATATATTCCCGCAATCGAGCAAGGTTACGTGGTCGTCACCTCCGATCACGGGCATACCCTGCTGAATAACGGTTCATTCGCCATGTTGCCGGATGGGAAAATCAACGACGTCCTGTGGCAGGACTTCGCTGAACGCAGCCTGCACGAGATGGCGGTCAAGAGCAAAGCGCTGGTGCGGGCCTACTACGGCACGGCGCAACGCTATGCCTACTGGGACGGTTTCTCCACCGGCGGACGCCAGGGGCTTAAGCTGGCACAGAAATACCCGCGGGATTTCGACGGCATTCTTGCCGGCGCCCCGGCGATTAACTGGACAAAATTTATCACCGGCGAGCTTTATCCCCAGATCGTCATGCAGCGCGATCTGAACCAGCCGATGGCGGCGGCGAAATTGAACTACGTCAGCGGAAAGGCGGTAAACGCCTGCGATACCCTGGGGCTGGGATTTTTACTGGATCCGCTGCAATGCCGGTATGACCCCACCAAAGATGCCGACGTACTCTGTCAACACGAGGCAGGAAACGGTGTGACGGGAACCAGCGCGAATCCGGCCTGTCTGACCCGCCGGGAAGCCGCCGCGGTCAATAAAATCTGGTACGGGCAAACCCGCTCCGGCACATCGCCCGATCCGGCTAGGGACAATGCCGCCGGGCCCGAGTTAAAAAAACCCGACCATCTCTGGTGGGGATTAACACGCGGCACCAATTTGCCGGCCTCGCTCGCGGGAGAAAAGGCCTTCCCGATCGCCAGTGATCTGGTGGCGCTGGAACTGCAACGCGCCGATATCGCTGGCGACAGCTTTAAAAATGCGAGCGGCGATGGGAAAAATGGCTGGAAAACACTGAGCTATGCCGAACTGGCGCATGCTTATGACCAGGGTCTACGGCTACAAACAGCCTTCAGCCGCATCAACACCGACGATCCCAACCTCAGCGGATTACGTGCGGTAAAAGGCAAGATACTGATTTATCACGGCCTGGCCGATGAAAAAATCATGCCGCAGGGAACCATCAACTATTACCACCGGGTGGTTGCCGCCATGGGTGGACAGGCCGCCGTCGATCCATTCGTCAGGCTTTACCTGATTCCGGGGTTGGCGCACGACAGCACCCTGAAAGCCAGCTCATCGGTCGACCCGGAAACCGGTCGCAATATCGTCAGTTCGCGGGTTCCGTTACCGCAATACCTGAACGGCTCGGATCAACTGTTCACTGCGCTGCGCAACTGGGTTGAAAAAGGCATCTCGCCCTCAACGATTGGCATCGGCTCCAGCGACGGCAGTATCCACATGCCGTTATGTCGCTACCCTCAACACATCGCTTACACCGGCAGCGGCGATGTGCGGGCCAGCGGCAGTTATCGCTGCCAGTAACCCTTGGCGACAGACGCCAGGTCAGGCGTCGACCGGCTGAATTCACCGCAGGGAGAGAGGCTTCTCCCTGCATTTTTTTAGCCCTTATCCGGCGAACCCGCCGTCAGTCCGCCGCCGCTGGTTGTTTTTTAGTCGGCAAGGACTGTTTCCTAACGACGATTCAGGTATAATCCGCCGCGTTTTTCCTGCTCAACCTGTTCCTGCACAACATTTTCAACAGGATGTTGTTCTACACAACCCGATGTACGAGACGCTATGACAGTTAACACCTTCGATCCTTCACAAACCACCACGTTGTCCGCGCCGCAAAAAGCGCTGGCCGACCAGAACGACGACACCGGCATGCCCTTGTCCCATCGCATCGGTTTTATCAGCCTGGGATGCCCGAAAAATCTGGTGGATTCCGAACGTATTCTGACCGAACTGCGTACCGAAGGTTATCAGGTGGTGCCCAGCTACAACGACGCCGATCTGGTGATCGTCAATACCTGCGGCTTTATCGACAGCGCCGTACAGGAGTCGCTGGAAGCTATCGGCGAAGCCCTGAACGAAAACGGTAAAGTGATCGTCACCGGTTGTCTGGGCGCCAAAGAAAACCAGATCCGCGAAGTGCACCCCAAAGTGCTGGAAATTACCGGCCCCCACAGCTATGAACAGGTGCTGTCGCATGTGCATCACTATGTACCGAAGCCGGAACATAACCAGTTCACCAGCCTGACGCCGGCGCAGGGCGTGAAACTGACGCCGCGCCATTATGCATATCTGAAAATTTCCGAAGGCTGCGATCACCGTTGCACCTTCTGCATCATCCCGTCCATGCGCGGCGATCTGGACAGCCGCCCTATCGGCGCCGTGTTGGACGAAGCCCGGCGCCTGAAAGACGCCGGCGTGAAGGAACTGCTGGTGATCTCCCAGGACACCTCTGCCTATGGCGCCGACGTCAAACACCGCACCGGCTTTTGGAACGGGCAGCCGGTCAAAACCAGCATGGTGGATTTGTGCGAACAATTAGCCACGCTGGGCATCTGGGTACGGTTGCATTATGTCTATCCGTACCCACACGTCGATACGGTGATCCCACTGATGGCGGCGGGCAAAATCCTGCCGTATCTGGATATCCCGTTGCAGCACGCCAGCCCGAAAATCCTCAAGCTGATGAAGCGTCCCGGCGCGGTCGAACGCACGCTGGAGCGCATCAAACGCTGGCGCGAGATCTGCCCGGAACTGACGCTACGCTCGACCTTTATCGTCGGCTTCCCTGGTGAAACGGAAGAAGACTTCCAAATGCTGCTCGATTTTCTGACAGAAGCGCAGCTCGACCGCGTCGGCTGTTTCAAATTCAGCCCGGTAGACGGCGCCGCCGCCAATGATTTGCCGGATCCGGTGCCGGAAGCGGTCAAAGAAGATCGCTACCACCGCTTCATGCAGTTGCAGCAAGAGATTTCCGCCCGGCGTTTGCAAGCCAAGGTCGGGCGCGAACTGAAAGTGCTGATCGACGAGGTGGATGAAGAAGGCGCGATTGGCCGCAGCATGGCGGACGCGCCGGAAATCGACGGCGCGGTCTACCTCAATGGCGAAAAACGGGTGAACGTTGGCGATTTGGTGACGGTCAGGATTGAACACGCCGACGAATACGATTTGTGGGGGAGCCTGATCTAAGCGTTATCCTGCATGATGCGGATAACCGCCTTCCTGCTGACGGGCTGGCCCTCCCAGCCCGTGATCCCTCCGCCATACGGCATCCGCATCCTGGTTTAAAAATCATCAACAGCCGCTACTTCCGGACTGTTCGCCTTGCACCACTACGGCGGGTAAAGTAGCCTTGCCTCATGATGATTTCCTTCGAGCGGACAAAGGCAGAGGCATGTGGAAGCGCGTGATTTTCGGACTGTTCACCAGCCTGCTCGTGCTGGCGTGCACCGCGTTCCTGCTTGACCGCTGCATCAGTTGGCGCACCGCGCCCTATATTTACGACGACGTGCAGGATCTCCCGTCGCGTCAGGTCGGGGTGGTGTTGGGCACCGCCAAATATTACCGGGCCGGCGTCATCAACCAGTATTACCTGTTTCGGATTCAGGGTGCGCTCAACGCCTATAACAGCGGTAAAATCAGCTACCTGCTGCTCAGCGGCGACAACTCGCTGCAAAGCTACAACGAACCCATGACCATGCGGCGCGATCTGATCGCCGCCGGGGTTCAGCCAGTGGACATCGTGCTCGACTACGCCGGTTTCCGCACCCTGGACTCTATCGTCCGCACCCGCAAAGTCTTCGACACCAATGATTTCACCATCATCACCCAGCGTTTTCACTGCGAGCGGGCGCTGTTTATCGCCTTGCATAAAGGCATTCAGGCGCAATGCTTCGCCGTGCCGTCGCCAAAAGATATCTGGCCGGTGCGCATGCGGGAATTCGGCGCCCGGCTGGCAATGCTGTACGACCTGTACGTACTGAAGCGGGAGCCGCGCTTTCTGGGGCCGCAAATCCCCATCCCCACTGAGTACAAGGTTTCGGACGACGAGCCGGGCTACCCGGCGGTGCCGCCGGAGCTCATCCCTGATCTCGGCAACCGCACGGAACCGCCGCTACGCCAGAAAACGCCCGCCGCCTCACGCTGAGTCCGGCGGATACCTCACTCCATCTCCCTGGCGGACGGCTCGCCCGCCACCTGACGGGTCAGCACGCGCCACAACCACTCCAGCGGCCCCTGCCGGAAATAGCGTAACCACCAACACGCCGCCAACAGATTACACAGCCAGATCGGCGGCACCAGTAATAGCAATTGCCAGCGTTCAAACTGCATAAACCCACCCAGACGGTAAAACACGGTGGTGCAGATCACGGTCTGCAATAGATAACTGCTCAACGCCATCCGGCCGACATTGGCGATCCAGCGGGTAATGCGCCATTGCGCCAGCGTTTGCCAGTAGCCGTAGCACAGCGCCAGATAGCCGATCGCCTGCAACGGCGCCCCCAGCTCACGGGGGATTTGCAGCAGCAAGCCGCACCAGCGGTAATCCCATTGCAAGCGCCACTGCACCACCACCCCCGCGCCATCGATCAGCAAGGCCAGCGGCAATAACCACCGCGCGATACGTCGGTAATGCTGCGGGCTGAATGCGCCACGTAGCCATCCGCTGCGCATCAGCGCCGCCCCCAACAGCATCGCGCCGGTCAGTAGCCAGCCGTATTGCAGCCCCAACGACAGCAAGTTTTCGTTGAGCTGCGATAGGCGATTCAGCCAGGCTTCCGCGCCGCCCTGGCTCAGCCACCAGGCTTCATAGCTCACCTCCGCCGCCCCCGGTTGCCAAAAATTACCGCCGACAGGGCTCAGGATCTGGCTTAGCACCGCCAACATCATGAGCCCAATCACATAAATCACCCCCCCGGTACGCGCCAGCATCCGGGTGCTGTCGGCATAACGCAGCATGCTGTAGCCAACCAGCCCAATCAGCCCGTAATCCAGCAGAATATCGCCCTCCCAGAGGAAGACGCTATGAATCAGACCAAACACCATCAGCCAGAACAGGCGGGCGTTGATCCAGCGGGTACCGCGCCGCATCAGCAGATGTAAACCGGCGCCAAACAGCAACGCGAACAGCGTGAGAAATTTGGTTTGCGCCACCAAGTCCATCAGCGCCCAGGCCCAGGCGTTTGCGGTAGAAGGCGGCCCGTTCCAGGCGGGGTTCAGATAGGCGGCTCTGGGTAAACCGAATGACACGATGTTCATCAACAGAATACCCAGCATGGCCAGCCCACGGGCAAAATCCAGCATGGGAATACGGGAAGGCGGCGGATAAGACGACATGATGTCCTGCGGCAAAGGGGAACAATGAGGAAATTGTAGTGACCGTGCGCACAAAAGCCCACGTCTTTCAGCGTCGGGCGGGGCTATTGCGCACCGCCCGAGCGCCGGATGCCCGGCGCATTACACGCGCGTTCAGTAGCTGTGATGGCGCACCGCGCGCAGGAATTCCTGGCGGGTATTCTGGCTGGATTTGAACAGGCCGCCGAGCGACGTCGTGGTAGTCGCGCTGGTCGCATCGCGAATACCGCGCGCCTTGACGCAATAGTGCACCGCGTCGATGGAGACCGCCACGTTATTGGTACCCAGCAGGGTTTGCAACGCCACCAGAATCTGCTGCGTCAAACGCTCCTGCACCTGCGGCCGCTGCGAGAAAAACTGAACAATGCGGTTGATCTTGGACAGACCAATCACGCCCTCTTTGGGGATATAGGCCACCGTGGCTTTGCCGTCGATGGTCACAAAATGGTGCTCACAGGTGCTGGTCAGCGTGATATCGCGTACCGTCACCATTTCATCGACCTTCATCTTGTTTTCGATAATGGTGATTTTGGGGAAGTTGGCGTAATCCAGCCCGGAGAAGATTTCATCCACATACATTTTGGCGATGCGGTGCGGCGTTTCCGCCAAACTGTCGTCACTCAAATCAAGGCTCAACAGATTCATGATTTCGGTCATATGCTGCGCAATCAGGCGTTTGCGAGTTTCCGCATCCTGTAATTCGCCGCGCAACGGGGTCTCCAGACCACGCGCCAGCAGCGCCTCATGAACCTGGGCTGCTTCTTTTGACAATATTGACGACATTATTTTTCTCCGGCAGGTGTGACTCATTCTGGCCGCGAGGCGAACCAGATGCCTGTAGACTTCAGGCGGTAGTGCCGGGCCGGACGTTGAACGCTACTCTGGCGGTGCGCCGCGCCGAACCCGCTATCGCGCGGGTAACGGCCTGCGTCAACCCCTGCGCGAATAAGGGACACAGCCTAGCGAAGTGCCCGGCGATTATCCAGTGATTGTGCTTCATCGCTGATGAAATAGCCTCAACTGGGCGCTATCGCGTGCGAAAACGCTCGCCGGATAGATAACGGCCGGCATAATGCCGGCCGTTCCACAGGAGTGAATCTCAGAATTTTTCCCAGTTGTCGCTGCCGCCTGCTTTTTTGGCCGGCGGCAACGCCGCTGTCGCCGCCAGCGCAGGACGACGCAGCGTCGGCGAGGGCATCGGCGTCGAAGGACGACTTTCCCGCCCATCGTCCAGATGGAAAACCGCCACCGCTTCCGTCAGCTGCCGCGCCTGATCCTCCAGCGCTGCCGCTGCCGCCATCGCTTGCTGAACCAACGACGCATTCTGCTGCGTGACGCCGTCCATCTCATTCACCGCCTGCCCTATCTGGATAATGCCGCGGCTCTGTTCATCCGAGGCCGAAGCAATTTCGGCAATCAGATCGCTGACATGCGCCACGGTAGTAATAATCGTCTGCATCGATTCACCCGCCTGTTTCACCTGTGAAGCGCCGGTACTCACGCGGGATACCGACTCGGCAATCAGCGTTTCAATCTCTTTGGCGGCCTGGGAACTGCGTTGCGCCAGGTTACGCACTTCACTGGCCACCACCGCAAACCCTTTCCCCTGCTCACCGGCTCGCGCCGCTTCCACCGCCGCGTTCAATGCCAGAATGTTGGTCTGGAAAGCAATACTGTTGATGACTGACGTGATGTCGGCGATTTTGCGCGAACTGGCGCTGATACTGTCCATGGTGCCCACCACATCATCGGTAATTTTTCCGCCCTGCTTGGCGGCTTCGCTCGCTTCCTGCGCCAGCCGGGTCGCCTGATGCACATTCGCCGCATTGTGCTGCACGGTAGAACTCAACTGCTCCATGCTGGCGGCGGTTTCCTGCAACGATGCCGCCTGCTGTTCAGTTCGGCCGGAAAGGTCATTGTTGCCTTCTCGAATCTCCGTCACCCCTTGATAAACGGCTTCCGCCGTTCCCCGAATCAATGTTACGGTTTTTTTCAAGCTTTGCTGCAGGTGATTGATATCCGGAATGATACGTCCGGCACAATTGCGGCCGAACGTCGCCAGTTCCTTATCGAGCCGCCCGGCACTCAGCAGCGCCATATGCGCCTGGATTTGATTGACCGGTTTCACCATATAACGAGTGAGGTAGAGCTCCACCATGACAAAGATCACCAGGCTGACAATCATCGCGGCGATCAAACCGTTGCGGTTCCAGTTGTTCTGAACCGTTACCGCTGACGCATAGTCCGTGCTGGTGATTTGTTTGGTGTATTTTTGCGCCGCATCGCCAAACGCCCAACTCGCGGGCGGATAAATTTTGCGGAAAATATCGCGGAATTTATCCAGATCATTCTGTTGCAGTGCGGCATACATGGGCTCTATCGCTGTCGTCAATAATGCTGACCACGTATTGCTCATACCGCTGACAGTTTCCGCATCCACACCGACATGCTCGACGCTATTGAATTTCTCCAGCGCGTCCTTGGTATTAACAATGGCTGTCTTCGCCATATCCAGTGTTGTCTGGGCATTTTTGGCATCATTAAATTGCAAATAATCCATTACCCGCGCCATGCGTGTTACCGAGCGGAAATATTGATCATTGCCATAGACTAAATAGGAGTAACTATTTTTTTGAATACCACTTTTATTTAATAGCGTCGTGACATTACTCAAGGAATAAAGGCTATAACTGGATGCAGCCCCCCATGCAATCAGAAAAAAAATCAATATTATCAACATCATTGTTCGTATACTGATATCTTTTAGGAAAGACATAATACGCTCCCGATAAAAGTGATATGCATGTGCGCCACTCCTGAACTTTCATGGAATCACAATATACAGCCGGAGTAACCACACCTATTAATTAGTCATTCGACATCATGCCGTAGGGCGTAAAAAATAAATCATTGTTTGATGTTCAAACCCAATATTGACGTCTTTGCAAGTATAGGCGAGAGACAAAAAAATACCGCGTGAACCCCGATTTTTATCCCCTGAATATGCGCATGGCAGGAAGGCTGCAAGTGCGTGAGCCCCGAGACGCTGACGTCAATCAGTGATCCAGGGACGCGGCACATTTGCCGGGGCAAATTGAACGCCGCTTGCTGCGCTGTCAAAGAGCGGGTCAGGGAGGGCCGAGTCATACCGCCAACGCGCCAGCAACTAAAGTCTGACCGTTACACGCGCCCATCCCGGAGCGCTTAGCGCTCCGGGATGGGTATTCACAC
>NZ_CM001857.1:2694133-2836590 GCF_000400505.1 Musicola paradisiaca NCPPB 2511
AGAACGTTTCCCAATTACCGCTGCCTGATGCGCTCGCTTTCGCGGGTGCTTTCAGTGCCGGCGCGGCTTTCTTTACCGGACGTTTCAGCGTTTGCGCCGACGGACGACGCAACAGGGTCGATTCGCGGTCATCACCGATGTCGAACACCGACACCGCATCCGCCAGATTACGTGCCTGCTCTTCCAGCGAGCTGGCGGCGGAAGAGGCCTCCTGAACCAGCGCGGCGTTTTGCTGCGTGACGCCGTCCATCTCGGTGACAGCCTGGCCAATCTGAGAGATGCCGCGGCTTTGTTCATCCGAGGCGGCGGCGATTTCCCCCATCAGGTCGTGCACATGGGATACCGACGAGATAATGGTGCCCATGGCATTGCCCGCTTCCTGTACCTGACCGGAACCAATCTGTACCCGGTTCACCGACTCGCTGATCAGGGTTTCAATTTCCTTGGCCGCCTGCGCGCTGCGCTGCGCCAGATTACGCACTTCACCGGCAACCACCGCAAACCCACGCCCTTGTTCACCGGCCCGGGCAGCCTCTACCGCTGCGTTCAACGCCAGAATGTTGGTCTGGAAGGCGATACCGTTGATCACGCTGGTAATATCTGCAATTTTGCGGGAGCTATCCGAAATGCTCTGCATGGTTTGCACCACACTCGCCGAAATTTCGCCCCCTTTCTTGGCCATCTGCTGCGCTTCTTCCGACAGTTTCCTCGCCTGATGCACGTTATCCGCGTTGTTTTTCACCGTAGAGGTCAACTCTTCCATACTGGCGGCGGTTTCCTGCAACGCCGCGGCTTGTTGATCGGTACGGCTCGACAACTCGTCATTACCCTGCCGGAGTTCGCTGGTGCCGTTGTAGATATTCGATGAGCTATCGCGAATCACCACCACGGTATCGCGCAGGCTCTTCTGCATCGATTTGATATAGGGAATCAACTGGCCGGCACAGTTACGGCCAAATTCATCCAGTTCGGTATGCAACTTGCCATCGGTCAGCAACCCCAGATGATGCTTGATCATATTGATCGGTTTGACCAGATAGTTGACCAGATACCGATCCGTCATCACCAGGACGAGAATCCCGACAATCAATGCCGCCAGCAACAGTTTCTGATTGAAGTCGGCGTGACGTTTTGCCGTGTTGATACCATCGTCAGATTGTGTAGCCGCCGAGTATTTTTCCGCTATCGCGCCGAACTCAACGCTCAATGGCGGATACTGGTTGCGAAAAATCTGGCGGAAATCCTCCACCCGGCCATCACGGGAAGCCGCCAGCATCGGCGCGATAGCACCATCCAGCAGGTTGCTCCAGGACGAGATCATCGATTTGACCAACTCATCGCTGACGCCGATGTGACGGCTGTTCTTAAATTGCTCCAGCATATCGCGGCTGATGCTCAGCGCCGCCGCTGAAGAATCGAAGATTTTTTGTGCGTTGCTCGTATCGCCGGATTGCAGAAAATCCGCCGCCCGTAACATCCGGGTTACGGAGCGAAAATACTGGTCGTTACCTTTCACCAGCAAGGTATAGCTTTTTTTCTGCGCTAAACTATCGTCCAACAGCGAATTCACTTCGCTAAAAGACTGCATGGTAAATATCGATACTGCGCCCCAGATAACAGTAAACAGCGTCAAAATGATGACCAACATTTTTCTGACAGTAATATCTTTTAAAACGTTCATAACAGGCTCCAGATAATTAGTTGTACCTCGCGGTACATGTTGTTGTTGGCTGCCCTGCTTCCGGCGTACCCGGTATTTACAGAAGTTCTCCCTACTGCTGCTGTGTTCGTCAATATGACGAAAATGACCCTAGCGAATGAATGACTCACACTGTATTTAGTGACAACCTTAATTTTCCCCGACGTTAGAAATAACAAGTACGAAAACATTAAGTCACTATAATCGCATCAACATTCAAAGTCAGTCTGCCTTGACCACATGACAAAAACTTCAACTTACATCAATGAAGCTACCCATTTTAAATTAAGCCATCCTTAACTGAGGAAAAATATTCTGGCGATTATTTCGGCGATTAATCATACGGTGTAAATATCCACACCAGATTCAGAAAAAACATCAGGCGCAATAAAAAACCGGTTCCATAACGATGGAACCGGAGAGACAGGTTGAACCACGGGGAAACTGCAGCGACATCAACGCCACCACTAGCGCCGTAGATACCTCCTGAACCCCTGCCACAGGCGGCGAGATACATCGCCCAGTGCAGGATGGCGCAACGTCAGCACCAGTAATGCCGCCAGCAACGTCGCCAACATCAGACTCCAGACGCTATCGGCATAGGGCAATCGCGTTGACTGCGTCTTTTCCTGATTCAGCGCATCCTGATAGCGGCTCAGGGTGTGCTCAAAGCGCTGGCGGAGCGGGGTGAAGTGATACTGATAGTGCTGTGTCGTGGTTTCCGGCAGCCCGGCATGGGCCGTCTGCAACATCGGCTCAAGCCCTTTATCCAGCAGTTGCTGCCAGGCTAAGCCGACCTCGCTGACGTGATCACGCACAGCGTCTGAATGGCTATCGCGCTGAAATGCCTGCAACGCCATGCGGCTATCCTGCAACGCTTTTGCAGCCTGAATCACATTAGGAACCGCATATTCCCTTTCACCACGCTGAAGATGCACAACCGCCGCCATGATATGTTTCACGGTACGGGATATTTGATAATGTCCTTTATCAATGGAGGCATCCCCCTGGCTGGGGAGAGCATATTCATGCTGGCCTTCATTCATGGAAAGAAATACATCCAGATGAATCATCGCCGCGCATCCGCCGGTAATCATCACGGAGGAAAAGATAAATGTGATGACTTTTTTCACCATCGTATCGCTTAAACGAATCATAGCGGCCTCCGGAGAATCATCTGTGGTGTTATTTCATGACGGAATAACATCTACCGCGACGAAATAACATCTACCGTGACGGAATAACATCTACCGCGATGGAATAACATCCATCATGGCGGAACAACATTTGTCATAACGAAATAACATCCGTCATGGTGAAATAACATCCGTCGTGACGAAATAAAACCTGCGCGTCGTCAACTTTATTTAACCACACTATTTTTTGTTTCTAATATGACATAAAAGAAACCCCACTTATTAACAAAAAAGAAATAAATCTAATCAGGATCACAATTACCTCCATGATTTTTAGTATTCGCGCGTCCCCGCCCTGATGTCTGTTTCTCGCCTGAGGGTTGCCAATCCTGCCATCCCTCCATATACTCACCATAAATCACCAACTTTAAAAAGTTGTTCACGGATAGAGAAATTATGGATCTCACCCAACTACGTATGTTTTGTCTGGTTGCCGAAACGGGGTCGCTGGTGCGGGCGGCAGCGCAATTGGAGCGTGTGCCGTCCAATCTGACAACCCGGCTGCGTCAGTTGGAACAAGAGTTGGGTACCGATTTGTTCATCCGCGAGAAACAGCGCGTCCGGCTTTCTCCGGCCGGGTACAATTTTTTGGGGTACGCGCAAAAAATCCTGTCGCTGAGCGATGAAGCGCTCAGTTTGACCCACAACGGCGAACCTTCCGGCCTGTTTCAGCTTGGCGTGGTGGAAAGCCTGCTGCTGACCGAACTGCCGCCGCTGCTGGCGCGTTATCACCAACGCTACCCGTCGGTGAAAGTCCATTTACATACCGCGCCTTGCGCAACATTGATAGAACGGGTTAACGCCGGGGAACTGGCCGCCGCGCTGGTGACAGGCCCGGTTAATCATCCGTCACTGCACAGCTGCCCGATCTATGCCCAACCGTTGTCGCTGGTGACAGCACAGGCCATCACCGACGCATCGACGCCAGAACAACTGCGCCAGTCGCCGTTGCTGGTCTTTGCCAATGGCTGCGGCTACCGCCAGCATCTGGAATCCTGGTTCCGCGCCCAGGGTATTACGCCGGCACTGCTCGTTGAAGTGCCCTCCTATTCCGTGTTGCTGGCCGCCGTTGCCGCAGGTAACGGCGCCGCCCTGGTTCCACAAAGCGTCCTGCACGCACTTCCTGCAGGTCGAAACGTACAACCGCACTCATTGCCGCCAGGGGTCGCCGTTATCGACACCTGGCTGGTGTGGCGCCAGGGGGCATTCGGCCCCAACGTAGAAGCCTTGAAAAAATTGATGATCGAAAGCGGCGCCTGAGCCGCTCTCCCCATCTGGGGAGCACACCCCGGTACGGCGCACCGCGTCTAGCCCAACATAACCAGGAGTATCACCATGCAAATGATCAAAACCCGCGCCGCCGTCGCCTGGGGCCCTAACCAACCGCTGTCGATTGAAGACGTGGATTTGATGCCGCCGCAGAAAGGCGAAGTGCTGGTACGCATCGTCGCCAGCGGCGTTTGTCATACCGATGCCTACACCTTATCCGGCAAGGATCCGGAAGGCGTATTCCCGGCCATTCTCGGCCATGAAGGCGCCGGGATCGTGGAAGCCATCGGCGAAGGCGTCACCAGCGTCGCCGTCGGCGACCATGTCATCCCGCTGTACACGCCGGAATGCGGCGAGTGCAAATTCTGTCGTTCCGGCAAAACCAACCTGTGTCAGGCGATTCGCACCACACAGGGGAAAGGCCTGATGCCGGACGGCACCCCCCGCTTCTTCAAAGACGGCAAGCCGATTTTCCACTATATGGGCACCTCCACGTTTGCCGAACGCACCGTGGTCGCCGAAATTTCGCTGGCTAAAATCGACAAAGCGGCGCCGCTGGAAGAAGTGTGTCTGCTGGGGTGCGGCGTAACGACCGGCATGGGCGCGGTGGCAAACACCGCCAACGTACAGCCGGGCGATACTGTGGCGATTTTCGGGCTGGGCGGCATCGGGCTGTCGGCGATCATCGGCGCAAAAATGGCCGGGGCCGGCCGCATCATCGGCATCGATCTCAACACCAGCAAGTTTGAGCTGGCGCGTAAACTGGGCGCGACCGACCTGATTAACCCGCAAGACTACGATAAACCGATCCAGGACGTGATTGTCGAACTGACCGACGGCGGCGTTGATTACTCTTTCGAGTGCATCGGCAACGTCAATGTGATGCGCGCAGCGCTGGAGTGTTGCCATAAAGGCTGGGGCGAGTCGGTCATCATCGGGGTGGCCGGGGCCGGGGAAGAAATCTCGACACGGCCGTTCCAGTTAGTCACCGGCCGCGTGTGGCGCGGTTCCGCTTTCGGCGGCGTCAAGGGGCGCAGCCAGTTGCCCGGTATTGTGCAGCGTTATATGGGCGGCGAATTCCAGCTTAACGATTTCATCACCCACACCATGCCGCTGGAAGAGATCAACCGGGCGTTTGATTTGATGCACGAAGGCAAATCCATCCGCTCGGTTGTACATTTCAGTTAACCGGGGAACCACCATGAGCACATCGCTGGAATTACTGGAAGAACACTGCGCGTTCGGCGGCTGGCAGCGGCGCTATCGCCACCATTCCGCCACGCTGAGCTGCCCGATGACCCTCAGCGTCTACCTGCCGCCGTCATACCACGTCTCGCCGCCGCCGGTGCTTTACTGGCTTTCCGGCCTGACCTGCAGCGACGAAAACTTTGCCACCAAAGCCGGGGCGCAACGCGCAGCGGCCGAACTGGGGCTGGCGCTGGTGATACCGGATACCAGCCCGCGCGGCGAGAACGTCCCCGACGACGCGAGCTACGATCTGGGCCAGGGCGCCGGGTTCTACCTGAACGCAACACAAGCGCCGTGGGATCGGCATTTTCAGATGTACGACTACCTCAGCGACGAACTACCGGCGCTGATCGCCAGCGCGTTTAACGTCAGCGATCGCCAGTCGATCAGCGGCCATTCGATGGGCGGACACGGCGCGCTGATGATGGCGCTACGGCATCCGGGCCGTTTCCGCTCGGTTTCCGCCTTCGCGCCCATCGTCAACCCGACCCAGGTTCCCTGGGGGCAAAAGGCGTTCGCCGCCTATCTCGGCCCGGACGAACAACCGTGGCTGCAATACGACAGTTGCCATTTGTTGGCGCACAGTGACGCAGCGCCATTGCCGATACTGATCGACCAAGGCGATAGCGATCCGTTTCTGACTACCCAGCTTCAGCCGGAGGCGCTGGCCGCCGTGGCTCGTCAGCGCCAATGGCCGCTAACGCTGCGCCTGCAACCCGGCTACGATCACAGCTATTACTTTGTTACAAGTTTTATCGCAGATCATCTGCGCTTCCACGCAAAACACTTGCAGTAAAGTCACGCCGGGTTGTTTAATACTCGGCGTTCATAGCCTGATATCCATCCGTGTGTCAGGCTATTTTCTTTCATTATCTGGCCGCCGACGCCGGGTTTCCCCACCAGAAGCCCGCAGGCGTCCAGGTAATCAAAAACGAAGCCGGGATCCGGACAACCGATAACGACGCCACACGTAGCCCATTATCGCTGACAGCGGTTTCTCATCGACTACCGAGCCAGACGAAACCGCCGTATCAGTGCTCTCGCCGCCCTTTGAACGCCGTCGGCGCACACGGGATATCGAGTGATGGACTACCGGGCGTTTTGCGATAGGCCACTGGTCTATTCCGTTTGCCCAACACCTTTTCTGGCTATATATTGAGCAATAACTCACGGTGTCCCCCCTCCATGCCGTAACCGCGAAAGCGTGTTATCTGCGGCCAATAACGGGACACAGGCAGGAATCAACAGGGAGCAACGGGTTTGCAACGTAAGCGTGTTTCATCTACCGAACTGTTCGCCGTCGGCTACGATGCGGAAAACAACATTCTGGAAATCGAATTACTGAACGGGAGTCTTTATCAGTATAAAAACGTCGCCCGGATGATCTACGAGGAGTTGATGGACTCGAACGCTAAGGCGCGTTATTACGCCCGTTATATCAAGAATTCCTTTCCCTACGACAAGCTCCAGTAATCCTGTTGGTTGCCGTTAGGCGTCACACACGCCGGGCACCATCATGATGAAATGAAAGAACATGCGGTCGGTTCGTCACGCCGTGCGAAGCGCCTGAAACGGTGCCCCGCACGGCGGCCGCCCCGCCGTCATCCCGCCACATAATGCACAGCTAACCGCATGCCCTCTCACCCTGTATGCCGGCTTTCAGCCTTGCTGCTCAACCTGACGAAAAGCGGCCAGCAAACGGGCTTCATTCAGTTCGCCCGGCAGATAATGGATGGATTCCCCTTGCTGCAACGTCCTGGCCGCGACCGCCCGCAGCGCCGCTTCGTCATCGATATCCACATCCAGCTCGCGCAGCTGGGTGGGCAACCCGAACACCTGAAAAGCCGACGTGAGTTGGCGCAGCGTCGCCACATCCCCCAGTAGCGCGCTTTGCACCAAAATACCGTAAGCCACTTTGGTGCCGTGCAGGAAACGCGCCGTCTGCGGCAAGACCGTCAACCCGTTATGCACCGCGTGCGCCGCCGCGACGCGGGTGTAACGCTCACCCAACCCACCCACCATACCGCCGCCGGCGATGATGGCATCCGCCACATCCAGAAAATCCTGATTCAACACGCCGCTGGCGACCGCCTTCAACGCCGACTCACTCTGGCGCAGCAGCACATCGCGGATATCCTGCGCCGTCTGCAACCCCAAACGCACCGTCAGCGGCAACGTTTCCGGTTGCGGACTGAGCACCACCGCCTCATACCATTTCGCCAGCGTATCGCCGATCCCCGCGAGCAGATAGTCCACCGGCGCCGCCAGCAGAATGCGCGGTTCTACCAGCACCAGATGGTTGGCATCGTCGAACATCTCAAACCCCAGCGCCTGCCCGTCTTGGTTATACCAGACGGAAAGCGGCGTCCAGGCGGCACAGGTGGCGGCAATCGTCGGGATAGCCACCAGCGGCACCCCCAGCCGACGGGCCACCACCTTGGCGGTATCCAACACCGCGCCGCCGCCGACGCCGATCACGACCTGGCGATCGCTGCCCGCCAGCGTCGTCAATGCGGCAATATCCCGCTCATTGCAGTGCATCGTCACCGAGGAATGGCGCGCCGTCGGCGCGTCAAACACCGCCGGCAGATAAGGACGGGCAGCGGCCAGCGCACGTTCGCCGCCGATCCACAACGCCTGTTCAAGCGCCTGGCTGGAGTAAATATCGGATAACCGGTCGATAGCGCCGGGAAAAGAAAAATAGTTGTCCGGGCCGACCTGGACCCGGATAGCGGTCGTACTCATCGTGGATTCCTTGCGAACGGACACCCGCTGCGCGCTGCGTGCGATGCCGGATGTCGAGACTGTGCTTCATCTTAAGCACATCATTTGCGGGTTTTAATAACTTTTTTACTTAAGATATGCTTTTTCAGTCATTCAGGACGGCGTTTCTCCCCACACTCTGGCGTTCTATTCGGTGATGAATATGGTATTTTTTTGCCGAATAAACCCGTAACCATCTCCGTAACGAGCCCGCTGCGATTCATTATGTCCATAACACCGCCATCACGTCTGGAAATGCGCTGCATTTCCATTTCTTTCGCTGGTTTCCCGGCACTCAGGCAAGTGAATTTTTCGCTGGAGGGGGGATCCATCCATGCGCTGACCGGCGCCAACGGCGCGGGCAAGTCAACGCTGATGGCGGTGCTGTCCGGCGCTTATGACCACTACCGCGGCGATATCCTGCTGGACGGCGAAAAGATCGCCCTTCGTTCTCCGCGCGATGCCAAACGCCACGGCATCCATCTGGTGCAGCAAGAGGTGGACGCCGCGCTGGTGCCCACGCTGTCGGTCGCGGAAAACATCATGCTCGATAGGCTGGCGGAGCCGGGCCTGCTGCTGAACTGGTCACAGTTGCGCCGCCAGGCGGAATCCCTGCTGGCGCAATTAGGTGTCGGCATCAATGTTCGCCAGCGGCTCGACCGCTGCTCGCTGGCCGAGAAACAGCAGATCCTGTTGGCGCGCGCGCTGTCCCACCGCTGCCGTTTCCTGATTCTGGACGAACCCACCGCGCCGCTCGACCACACGGAAAGCGAGCGCCTGTTCGGCGTAGTACGCCGCCTGCAACGTGAAGGCATCGGCATCGTCTTTATCTCCCACCGGATTCATGAACTCAGCGCCATCTGTGACACCCTCACCGTGCTGCGCGACGGCGAATTCGTCAGCAGCGGCGCCATGCAAGGGCTCAGCGGTGAAGAGATAGTGGAGCGGATGCTGGGGCATCGGCTGGACGATATTTTCCCGCCGCGCCGCACGCTGCCGGATACCGAGCCCCTGTTGCAGATTCAGGGGCTGCACGACGATACGTTGCTGCACGATATCAGGCTGACCCTGCGCAAGGGCGAGATTCTGGGGGTCGCGGGGCTGGCGGGCGCGGGCAAAAGCGAACTGTGCAAAGCGCTGTTCGGCGCCACCCGCAGCCGGCTGGAGGAAGCATCTTATCAGGGCAACCCCTGGCGGCCGACCTCGCCGGCGCATTCGGTGGCGCAGGGCATCGCGCTGGTGCCGGAGGAGCGGCGCAAAGAAGGCATTTTTATTGACGAATCCGTCGCCATGAACCTCAGCATCAGCGCCAGCGACAGCTTCTCCCGCTACGGTATTTTCGGGCATGGCCAGGCGCTGTCCTGGGCCAGGGATCTGATCCATCGGCTGACCATCCGCGCCCGCGGGCCACAGCAGAAACTGCGGCGATTGTCCGGCGGCAACCAGCAGAAGGTGGCCATCGGCAAGTGGCTACGCAACGACATGCAGGTACTGATTCTGGATGAGCCGACCAAAGGCGTAGACATCAAAGCCAAACAGGATTTGTTCGCCCTGATTGGCGAACTGGCGCAGCAAGGCAAAGGCATCATTTACGCTTCCGGCGAATTTTCCGAGCTGGTGGGGTTGTGCGACCGCATCTGCGTCTTGTGGGATGGGCGGATCGTGGCTGAACTGGACGCCGCTCAGACCGACGAAGAAACATTATTACTCTATTCAACCGGAGGAACTCCCGCGTGAGTCAGCTACTTTCCCCTAACGGCACGCAGCCCCTTTACCATCGCCTGTTCGAGTTTCTCTACAAATGGGGCATGCTGATTACCGTCATGGCGCTGATCACCTTATTTGGGTTGGCGTCAGACACCTTTCTGGATCCCAACAACATCATTAATATTCTGCGCTCTATCGCCATCGTCACCGTGATCGCCATCGGTGTATCCATGTCGTTGTCGGTCGGCGGATTCGACCTTTCCGTCGGCTCCACGGCATCGCTGGCCAACGCGCTGGTTATCTCGTTGTTCGTCTGGCACGGTTTCGGCACTGCGGGGGCGATCGCGCTGACGCTGTTGCTCTGCCTGCTGGTGGGGCTGTTCAACGCCTTTCTGATCGTGGTGCTGCGCATCCCCGATATGCTGGCGACGCTCGCCAGCCTGTTCGTGATCCAGGGCGTCGCCATGACCTACAGCTATGGCGGCTCCATTACCCAAAATATGTTGCTGCCGAGCGGCGAGATGGCGGAAGGCGTGATCCCTGAACTGTTCGCGACCTTGGGTCAGGTACCGGTGATCGTGATTATCATGCTGGCAGTCACGGTGGTGGTGCAGCTTTATCTCTCCCTGACCCAGCACGGTCGCCGGATGTATGCCATCGGCGGCAACCCGGAAGCGGCGCGGCTGGCCGGCATCCGCACTGCCCGCTACCGCGTATTGGCGTATCTGATCTCGTCGCTGCTGGCGGCGCTGGGCGGAATTCTGCTGGCATCCCGCATCGGCTCTTCCCAGGTGAACGCCGGCGGCGGCTACCTGATGGATGCAGTGGCGGCGGCCTATATCGGTTTCTCGCTGGCAGGCTCCGGCAAGCCGAACGCGCTGGGAACGCTGGTCGGCGCCGTCTTACTGGGGGTCTTGCAGAACGGTCTGGTGATGTTATCGGTGCCTTATTACGCCATGGATATCATCAAAGGCTTAGTGCTGGCGCTGGCGCTGGCCATGACTTACGTCCAGAAACGCTGATGTCTGCGTTGAGGACACAAAAAAAGCGGGCGGTGTTACCGCCCCAAACTGACAACAGGCTAAACGGTTTTCAACTCAACGCGCCAGTCGGGTAATACAGGCGTCGGCGCGCACGCCTATCTCGCCGGAACACGCCGCCCCGGCGCTTATCACCGCAAGTGTCCGACACTACCTCTTCAGACGCCGCAAAAGGCGAACCCCCACCCCGGCGACCCCCAGCAGCACCCGCGACAAGCGTAACGAATCCAGCAGCGACCATAGCAGATAGACCCGCACGGTTTTGCCGTACCCGGGCGACCCATGCACATCATCCAGCGCCAGCACATGGTTATGCCGGGACAAACGGCGGATCGTGTCCGCTTCGGCATTGGGGATCACCTCGTCGCGCAGGCTCTGAACGTAATACAGCCTGACGTTATGATTGATATCTCCCTGACGCATGACGAACGTGGTATCGAGGTAACGAAATACCTTGTCGTCGTCATCCCATTCCGGATGGGTTTTCCCCACGTTCTGCCTGATAACCAGCCGCGTAACGTAAGGCAGCCGCCGGTAGACATCCCGATCGTGGTACAGCGAATCCAGCGGCGTACCCGCCATGGTGATCCCCAGGATACGGCTATCGGTCAGGCTGTTCTTATACGCAATAAACCCGCTAAAGCTCAGACCGAAAATGTGGCACCGGATATCGGGACGATCCTGCGCGAGATAATCCAGCACATCGCTGTACATACGGAAAGACTGCTCACTGTAGGGCAGCTGGTTTTCCCCTACCCCCGGCATTTCCGTCAACACCACGGTCACGTCAAAACGCTCAAACAGCCCCACCAGATGCACCCATTGCTCTTTCAGCGAGATAATACCGCCGTTGATAATGACGACGTTGTCGCTGCGCTTTCGGCTGAGGTAGCACACCTGCCGCCCCTGCGACAACGTGACCCGCGTCACTTTACCGTTATCGATATACTGCTGACGAAACAACCGCAGGCAATGCTGATTGCACTCATGCTGGAGCGGCGTTTCCGGATAGGGAAAACGCGCCAGATTGTAAAGCGAACACGCCTTGAGCCATTCTCCCTGATGCTCATAGTGTTGCGCCTGACGGTAAAACACCTGGCTCCAGCTATGCGGCAGGTCGTCGCCCAGATGATGGATATCCGGCAGGATGGCGCGGGTTTCCGCGCCGACATTCAACACATTGCTGTGCAGCAACACAAAATTCTTGAGTTCATCCAGCATCATGATGATGACTCCAGCGCAACACCTTCCATGTTGCTTTTTATCTGCGCCAGAAATTCTGACGCCAACCGTCCGTCCAGTACGCGATGGTCGAAGATCATCGACAGCGTCGCGACATGCGACATTGCCATGTCCTGCGGGTTTCGCGATGGTTTTTCATTGATCACCCCCAACGTAAACGTGAACGTAGAGCCGGAAAGGGGAATGCAGGCGTCAGGGCCGTTTTTCCCCAACGACGTCACGGTGAAGCTGCCCCAGGTTTGCGCCTGTAACTTCGGCGACAACATGGCCAACCGCAGCAACAGGCTGGCCAGCCACGGCGGCAAACGCTGAATAAAACGGATTTTTTCGTAGTGCTCGCTGGTTGCCGCGTCCTCCTGCTTGAACTGCTGCAACGCCCGATCGATATCGGCAACAGGCAACCGATCCGTATTGCTGATCACCCGGGAATACACGCCGGATACGCCGTTCAGCGATTTTTCCAGCGTCACCCGGCTACTGATGTTATCCGGGCAAATCAACGTGCTGGCGCTGCCGTATTTGATCATCGCGTTCAGTTGCGGATACTGACGCAGCGCGTCGCTGATGGCTTTGATGGTTATCGCCGTCATACTGCGTTGCTGCCCGCCCGCGACGATGCGCGAGACATCGATCTCGCGCATAACGGTAATGGCAGGAATGCCCTTGGATATCGCCAGAAAGGAGAGCGTCTGGCGCCGTTCCCTAGAAACTTGCCGCAACTTCATGGCTCACCACCCGGTAAATGTCATTCAGCGTGGTGCACTGCAACACCTTTTCGACATCGATTTTGACGTTCTGCTGTTTTTCGATCTCCATCAGCAGATAGACGAACGTGAGCGAATCCCATTCCGGGAGGTTGGTCAAATCTTCCTGAGCCTGTTCGGTCGCCAGCCCCATGCCGGTTTTGGTGTTAATCAAGCCGATAAAATCGTCCAGTTTCATGGTCATTCCCTCTCGTTGACAGTGACGGTATTGCTGTTCCCGGCCAGTAATGCAGGAGCTGGATCGAGAATGGTGAACAGGTTGCTGGCGGTTTCAGCAAACCCGCAATCCGCATAGAACCGCTGGAATTTTTTGTTCTTTTCGGTCGGGCCGTATACGGCGGTGATCCGGTCGACGCCCTGCGCCTGACACAGACCGAACAGCCAGCGCATTGCCGCGAACTCCACTTGTCGCCCGAAGATACGGCAACTCATGATGAAATTGTCGATATGGCAACCGTCGCTGGCGAAACGCAGAAATATCGCGCCAATGGTGCCGTAATCGCCGATGCGATCGCGACACGCCAGCGTAACCGCCTGATGCCCTTCCCGGGTCAGGTAGCCGGCCACATCCTGCGGGCTCATCCGTTGCGTCGTCATATTGAACTGGTTGGTACGCAACGTCAGTTGCGATACACGATCCAGCGAATCCGCCGCCACCGGGTGGATGGTCAGCGTCATATCCAGGCTGCTCAAGAAAGCCTGATCGTCCGCAAACTCTTTTTGCAGCTCAGTGCGGAGCTTGTTTTGCGCGTAGCTCAAATTGCGCATACGGTCATCGCTGCTGATCGTCGGGCGCTGGAAATAGTCGGCGGAAATCAGCGCAGCGACGTTCTCCGCCATGTCGCCGGAAAACTCCAGCACCGTGATCGCCGGAATGCGTGCTTTGACTTCTGCGCATTCAAACGCTGAATCATCAATAAAAAGCATGTGCTCCGGGGAGATGTTCAGTTCGTTGGCGATATTCAGAATGTTGCCGCTTTTCCCTTGCCAGTTGGCGCTCACCACGGAGAACTTATCCAGCGAAATTCGCATCTCATCGGCGCGGCGTTTAAACGCTTCTTCCACATTCTCCAGGTTGTTTTTGCTGCAAATGGCTAAAATGACGCCCTGATCGTACAGAGTGCGCAGATACGCCTGATAACGCAGGTGGCCCGTGCCGATGTGTTTATCCGCCATCAGGATGCCGTCGACACCGTCGTCGGCCAAAATGCCTTTCCACAACGTGTTATCCAGATCGCTGACCACGCATTTCAGCGTTTTCCCGAGCGCCTGCCGGATGGATGCGGCGCCGACGCGAGCGATGGCATCCAACGCCGCCAGACCGACGCCCAGCCCCAGTAACTGCGCAGTTCGGCTGGTCGCAGGGTCTTCCGTTATCCCGCCGGATTCCTGCAAATCGACCACCGTTACGCGGTGTTCCGTTTGCCCCAACGCCAAAAGAAACGAGTTAAACTCTCCGATCAGTTGCTTCAGTTCCGCGCGTTGATCCTGCGCGATAATCTGTTTGAGTTGCGACTCGCCGATATGGATAGTGTTCAGCACGACGTGAGCGCCACAGCCGGCGCCAGAAAAATTCAGCAGATACGCCAGCCGGCTTTTTTTGCTCCTGAATTTTTTCGCCAATCTCAGCCGTGGGCAGCAACGCACCGATGTCGTTTTCAATAAAGGAAGTATCCAGGGTATAAAAATGGAATTGCGCGCCAAATGTTTTGATGTCGGCGGCATTGCCCAGTACATGGGGAAAATAGTCGCTGTATAGACCGTCATAAAAGGAGGGATAGCAACCCAGTTCATTCAGGTTGAACGTAATCAGGTCATTCAACGCTTTGTGATTGAAATTGCTGAAGGTGGCAATATTAACAATACGTTTCCCTTCCGCCGTGATTTTTTTCGAGGCGGCGATCCGACCTAGTGCATTATCCTGTTTCATAAACATCCCTATTTTCTTTATACCCCAAATAATTCGCGTTTCAGAAAGGCGGCTGATACGTAAACCCCGATGCGTTTACTCAGCTTAGTGATTCGGGTAAATAATCGCAGCCAACACATATCATTTGAAATATAAAGGGTATAGATAAAAATCCTTTTTACGTCATGTTATAAAAGATCTTTTTTGTTTCGGAGAATCAAACCGCCCGCCAGCCAACGTGAAGACTCAACAGAAATACCGATAGCGCATTCATTGGCAAGGGAAATATCGCTGAATTCTTTTATTTGAAAAAATAACGCAGCATTGGCGGTATTACCAATTCTGTCCACCAGGCTGAATATTTTATCCGTCGTATAACCGATATCGGACAAAATTTTCACCAGCATTGAGCCGGAGAGTTGTGGCGGCAGCAGCCAGTCTGGACGCCCGCCTAATTTATCCGTCAATGCATTAACCGTATCCTGAGTAATAACCGGCACTAATTTCTCAATCAATTTATATTCTTCATTCAGCAAGGCGCCATATTCAATGTCATTACGACTGCCGCGCCAATTCGCCAGTTGACCGACCGCTTCATCAATACCCAGATATTGAAAAGAAATATGTTCAATCTCAATACTGGACGCCGATTGTTGATTGGAAACCAGGCATCCACCGACGCCGTCGCCGAACAACGTATAGTTCACCAGTTCCTTCGTGTCTTTCTTTCCTGCATGTTCATCAAAGAAATTCAGGAACTTATAGGCTGTTTCAACCCCGATAACCAGGCCGTTGTTTAGGCCATTATCCGGCGTAGCCACCAGCTCGCGGGCTAGCTTGAGCGCCTGTACGGCGCCGGAACACCCCGAAACAATCTGGTAGGTTTCAATCTGCCGAAACCCCATGGCATGACACGCCTGATTTACGCTGCTTGGCAATAACGTATCCGGCGTGGCGGATGCCACAATAATAAAATCAATACAATTTTTATTTATCCCTGTGCTGGCAAGAAGTTTCCGGATAACGATGCTAATTAATTCCGCTGACGACGCCGTTGGTTTACCGGTATTCATATTAACGGCAAAATGCCGACCGGTATTACCGAAAAGTTTTTTAATTAAATCAGGTTTAAATCCGATTTTATCTCCCAATTCCTGATTGCTAATAACCGGGCCGGGCAAATAGGTTTCCACCGCATTAATATATACGCTCATTGTTGTTCCCTCATCGAAGCTTGTGATAAAGCTCTCATACCCGTTTATTTTTTGCAACAGCAATCTTATGCATTATTATAAAAAACTATTACTGATTATGCTTGTATTTTCCATAATGAAGAATAATTATCAGGATAATTTTTAGAGAGATAAATTTATTTACTCACATGGCAAAAACATAATAAAACAACCTAATAATCGCCAGAAGAGAGGAAAACCAACCAGATAAAAGTGACAACCTCTGCCTAAACCAAAACTATAAAATATTCTTTCTGAAGAAATCCGGAACGTAAAAAAAACGTCATCAATTCGCACGCAAAAATATTCAAAAATAATATTTTCAACTCACCACCATGAATAATCACCAAAAAAAACGAATACTCTATTTTTATGTAGCTTATTTAAACCTCACTCAATAAAACAGCCTGATAATATCCATTACGCCACTTAATTATAAATACTAATTATTGTTGAGATAATGTTATCCGCCATAATATTAGGCAATACCATGTACCGTGTCGCCGCACCAGACGACGGCCTGATTCCGCCCCTCCCCCAGCGCCTGATTCAGACACCGCGACACCTCGCTGAAATGTGAGCGTAATCGCATTTTTACCCATAATTGACTACAATGGCGCGCCCGTTACACCAGATCAGGATCCCGCTATGACATCCGCATCACCCTCGCGCGCCACCGCCTGGCTGCGCGTGGTCACATTGGCTATCGCCGCGTTTATCTTCAACACCACAGAATTTATCCCGGTCGGCTTGCTGAGCAATATCGCCGACTCTTTCCAGATGAAGACTGAAGATGTCGGGTTGATGATCACCCTCTACGCCTGGATCGTGGCCGCGGCATCCCTCATCTGTATGCTGTTAACCAGCGCCGTTGAACGACGGCGCTTGCTGATCGGTATTTTCGGGCTGTTTATCATTAGCCATCTGATCTCTGCCGCCGCCTGGAGCTTCAATGCCCTGCTGCTTTCCCGCATCGGCGTGGCGCTGGCGCACTCCATTTTCTGGTCGATTACGGCCTCGCTGGCGATTCGCCTTGCCCCGCCGGGCAGGCGCGCCCAGGCGTTAGGGCTGATCGCCACCGGTTCGTCGCTGGCGATGATCATCGGATTACCGCTGGGACGTGTGGTGGGGCAATACATGGGCTGGCGCACCACGTTGGTACTTATCGCCGTTGGCGCCACTATCGCGCTGATCCTGCTGGCCCGCTTGCTCCCGCGGCTGCCCAGCGAACATTCCGGCTCACTCGCCAGTCTTCCCACACTGTTCAAGCGCCCGGAACTGGTGACTATCTACCTGACCACCGTGATGGTGGTGACGGCGCACTTCACTGCTTACAGCTATATCGAGCCGTTTATCCAAACGGTGGCTCAGTTGCCGGAAAACTTTACCACCTTGATCCTGTTGCTGTTCGGTATTGCGGGCATCGGCGGCAGTATGCTCTACAGTCGCTACAGCGAACGCTTTCCCACCGGTTTCATCATCACGGCGATGCTGTTGCTGGTTATTAGCCTGACACTGCTGAAACCGCTGTCCGGTTATCCGCTGGGGCTGACGCTGCTCTGTCTGGTATGGGGGCTATCCATGATGGCATTGGGGCTGGCGATGCAGGCCCGGGTGCTAATGCTGGCGCCGGACGCCAGCGATGTCGCGACATCGATTTATTCCGGGTTGTTTAACCTCGGTATCGGCGGCGGCGCTTTACTGGGCAACATGATCAGCCTGCATCTGAGTATGGACAAGATCGGTTATATCGGCGCTCCGCTGGCACTGCTCCCACTGTGCGGCATGCTCGTCGGCGCTTATCGTAGTGTGCATCCTACCCGAGCCTGACGCACAGCGCACCGATACCGCTAGCATGTCAACGGCGGCACGCCGGGAACGCACTGGGTGTCTGCAATATCTGCAATAAAAAGCCGACCATCAGGTCGGCTCTTTACTGCCTACGGTTTGAGCGCTTAGTGCTGTTGATGCTCCGGGAACGTCATCTCGCTGTATTTCACCGTCTGGCTACCTTTGGTCAGGCGATAACTAAACCAGATAACCAGAAACAGCGGAATACCGATATAGGTTGCGGCCACCGCGTTCCAGTCAATCTTGTCCGCCAGAAACGCCTGGTAGTTCTGCCCCAGCGTGATCACCAGACACAGCACGAAAGCAAAAATCGGCCCCAGCGGGAAGAACCCGGAACGGTACGGCAGCGCATTAAGATCGCGCCCTTGTAATACATAACCACGCCGGAAACGGTAGTGGCTGATAGCGATGCCCAGCCAGGCGATAAACCCGGTCATACCCGATGTATTCAACAGCCACAGATACACGCTCTGATTACCGAACATAGACGTCAGGAAACATAACCCAGCCACCACTGTTGTGGCATACAGCGCGTTACGCGGCACCCCGCCCTTCGATAAGTGTCCGAAGCAGGCCGGCGCTTTACCTTCCTGCGCCAGGGTGTACAGCATACGGGTCGAAGCGTACATCCCGGAGTTGCCCGCCGACAGCACCGCTGTCAAGATCACCGCATTCATCACCGCAGCGGCCGACAGCAGCCCGGCGTTCTGGAACACCAGCGTAAACGGGCTGACGCTGATGTCCTTGACGTCATTACGCAGCAGGCTTGGGTCGGTATAAGGAATAATCAGGCTAATGATCAGAATAGCGAACACATAGAACAGCAGAATACGCCAGAACACCTGCCGTACTGCGCGTGGAATATTGGTTTGTGGGTCGCGCGATTCACCGGCCGCCACACCAATCAGTTCGGTGCCTTGAAATGAGAAACCGACAATCATCGCCACGCCGATCATCGCGGAAAAACCGCCGGCGAAAGGCGCATCGCCAATCTGCCAGTTATGCCAGCCGGCGTGCTCGCCGCCTCGCAGGATACCGGTGATCATCAATACACCGATGGCGATAAACAAAATAACGGTGGCGACCTTGATCAGTGAGAACCAGTATTCCGCTTCGCCGAACCCCTTCACCGACACATAATTCAGCAGAAAAATCAGTGACAAGAATAGCGCACTCCAGATCCAACCGGGGGCATCCGGGAACCAGTACCCCATCACCAGCTGCGCGGCGACCAAATCCACCGCGATGGTGACTGCCCAGTTGTACCAGTAGTTCCAACCCAGCGCGAACCCGAACCCTTCGTCGACATAGCGGGCACCGTAGGTCGCGAAAGAGCCGGAAACCGGCATGAACGCCGCCAGCTCGCCTAGGCTGGTCATCAGAAAATAGACCATCAACCCGATCAGGGCATAGGACAGCAGCGCGCCGCCTGGCCCCGCCTGCGACACCGTCGCACCGGAAGCGACGAACAGACCGGTACCGATCGAGCCGCCAATGGCGATCATCGTCAAATGCCGTGCTTTTAACTCGCGGCGTAGTGTTTTATTCCCCTGATCCGGGAGTTCGGTAGAATGTTGAGCCATAACAATCCTGCTGCCCATAAAAATTGAGGGCGGATTGTAACAAATGAGGTTTAGCTGGATAGTGATTCACACCGATTATAAGAGAGCTTCATAACTCGGCGTCAGTCATAAGAAAATCATCTGGAAATATGATTGCCACCGGGCCGGGTTCCCAGTGGCAGCGGCAGGATTAGCGGCAATATTCAAGAAAGGAGTGCAGCACGCCGGAGAGATGCTTTTGCCGGTGGTGCACCAGATATAGCTTGCGCATCAACGGTGGCAGCGGTATCGACAGTTCGACCAACGTGCCGCTGTCCAGTTGATCAGCTATCACTCGTCGTGACAGGCAGCTAATGCCAATGCCATGCCGTACCGCATGCTTAATGGCCTCCGAGTTGCCCAACTCCATCACCAGCCGAAAATGCGGCAATGTCGCCAGCAACAGATGATCCAACACTTCACGGGTGCCGGAACCATGTTCTCGCAAGATCCACGGGGCATCCGCCAGCGCCTCCAACGTGACCTGGCCAATCAGCGGATTACCTGGCGCGCAGAAGACGACCAATTCATCGTCCAGCCACGGCTGCGTAATCAGGTCGGGGTGATGGCATGGGCCTTCAATCAGCCCCATATCGGCCTTGAACTCTGAAATGGCGTTCACGACATCCAGGGTGTTGCCCACGGACAGCTCCAGCGGAATATCGGGAAAATCCTGACGATAGCGAGCGATCACCGCCGGCATCAGATAATTGCCGATGGTGCTGCTGGCGTAAATGCGCAACGCACCGTTGTCCCGTCGAAACAGTTGCTCAATTTCGGAGGATTGCTCCAGCAATGACAACGCGCGTGGGTAAAGCAAACGGCCGTGTTCATTCACCACCAACCGTTTGCCGACGCGATCGAACAATTGCACGCCGAGCTGACTTTCCAAATCGGATAACGCCGCACTCACGGCTGACTGCGACAGCGACATCGCCACCGAGGCCTGCGTCGTCGAACCGCTTTTCAATACCTCAGTGAACACTTCCAGTTGACGTAAAGTGATATGCATAATAGGGCTCTTATCGTAAATATCTATAGGTTATAAATATATAATCAATTTCTATTTTAAAGCGTCCGATCATAGGCTGGGCCCTCAACCTCATGATTCGGCAGGCAGGGTTATGCTTCCATTTTCTCCCAACATTCTTCAGTTACAGTCTTACTATCGGCTCCGGCACACACTGACCGGAATGCTCCTGGTCGGGGTACTGACAAAAATTATTCTGTCGCTTTGCGTCTTGCCCGCTGTCGCCGGCATGCGCCTCGGCTCCCTCACCCTGGCGATTTTAGTCGGCATGGCGGTGGGAAATACCCTCTACCCTCAACTGCATCGCTACTGCGATGAAGGCGTTCAATGGTCCAAACACCACCTGTTGCGTTGGGGGATCATCCTGTACGGATTCAGGCTCAGCCTGCAGCAAATCGCCGCTGTCGGTGTTGTCGGCATCCTCATTGACGTCATCATGCTCAGTTCCACCTTTCTGCTCGCCTGCTGGCTTGGCCAGCGCCTGTTCCGACTAGATCAACAGACATCCATGCTGATCGGCGCCGGCAGCAGCATCTGCGGCGCCGCTGCCGTGCTCGCCACCGCGCCGGTGGTAAAAGGCTCGGCGGATAAAGTCGCCATGGCGGTCGCTACCGTGGTGCTATTCGGCACGACATCCATGTTTCTTTACCCCTGGTTTTATCAGCATCTGATCCAGTATAGCGGCGCCCTTTTCACCGCGCCGGAGTTTGGCGTTTATATCGGTTCAACTGTTCACGAAGTAGCCCAGGTGGTGGCAGCAGGACACGCCATCGCTCCCGATACCGAAAACATGGCGGTGATCGGTAAAATGCTGCGGGTGATGATGCTGGCGCCATTTCTGTTTTTGCTGAGCCTGTGGCTAAAACGCCGTCAACCGGCGATCAGCACTGACAACACCTCTATGGCCGCCAGTTTTCCGTGGTTTGCGCTGGGATTCGTGCTGACATCCTGCCTCAATTCATTAAATTTGTTACCTGCACGCTGGATTGATGAATTATTGCTGCTGGATAACATTCTGCTGACCATGGCCATGGTCGCACTGGGTATCGCCACCCGCTTCACCCTGCTGCGCGCCGCGGGATTACGGCCGATATTGCTGGCTCTCGTTCTGTTTATCTGGTTGGTGTTGGGCGGCGGCGCCATCAATCTGGCCGTTCAGCATCTGTTTTCCTGAACGCTAATGTCATAATGCATGGGCCCCATAAAAAGGAGTCAGACCATGAAATATGTTGGTGCCCATGTCAGCGCCTCCGGCGGTGTGGATCAGGCCGTTATCCGCGCCCATGAAATCGGTGCTACCGCCTTCGCGCTATTCACTAAAAATCAACGCCAGTGGCAGGCGCCGCCGCTGACCAGCGCAACTATCGACAGTTTTCGCGCCGCCTGTGAGCAATACGGCTATTCCCCGGCGCACATCCTGCCGCACGACAGCTATCTGATCAATTTGGGCCATCCGGATGACGATGCGTTGCAAAAATCCCGCTCGGCGTTTATCGATGAACTGAGCCGCTGCCAGCAGCTGGGGCTGACATTGCTGAATTTTCACCCTGGCAGCCACTTGCGCCAGATTGACGAGCATCCGTGTCTGGCGCGCATCGCCGAATCCATTAATATCGCGCTGGCGGCTACCGAGGGCGTGACGGCGGTAATTGAAAACACCGCAGGCCAAGGTAGCAATCTCGGCTTTCGCTTTGAGCATCTGGCAGAGATCATCGACGGCGTGGAGGACAAAAGCCGGGTCGGCGTGTGCATTGATACCTGCCATGCCTTCGCTGGCGGCTACGATTTGCGTACCGAAGCCGACTGCGTGCGTACCTTCGCCGAACTGGAGCGTATTGTGGGCTTTCGCTACCTGCGGGGAATGCATCTCAATGACGCCAAAAGTGAATTCAACAGTCGGGTGGATCGTCACCACAGCCTGGGGGAAGGTAACATCGGCAAAACCGTATTCCGCTACATCATGCGCGACGATCGTTTCAACGGCATTCCAATGATTCTGGAGACCATCAACCCGGCTATCTGGGCGGAAGAGATCGCCTGGCTGAAGTCACAGCAACTGGACGCCAGTGCCGACGCCCCCGGCTGATTTGTTCTACATCATCATGTAGTGATCTGATGAGCATAAAAAACGCCAGCGCGAAGGCTGGCGTTTTTACATCCGTATGCGGGTTGCGCACCGGGTCAGGTCAGACTTTGACTAAATCAAGCTTTGACTAACTGCTCGTCCGGGCGTTTCAGCACCGCGTACAGCACGCCAGCCACCACCGTACCGGCGATGATCGACAGCAGATACCCCACAACCGGTGTAATCGCACCAGGGATCAACAACACGAACAACCCACCGTGCGGCGCCATCAGTTTGGCACCAATCGCCATGGAAGTAGCACCGGTCAGCGCACCGCCCAGAATACAGCACGGCAGGACACGCATCGGGTCGCGGGCGGCATAAGGGATCGCGCCTTCAGAAATGAAGCACAACCCCAGCACCACTGCCGCTTTACCACCTTCACGCTCGTTGGCGCTGAATTTTTTCCCTGCAATAAAGGTCGCCAGGCCCATCGCCAGCGGCGGCACCATCCCCGCAGCCATAACGGCAGCCATCGGCGCATATATCTGGCTACTCAGCAGCGTAGTACCGAACACATAGGCTACCTTGTTCACCGGGCCGCCCATGTCGGTACACATCATACCGCCCAGAATCGCCCCAAGAATTACCGCGTTGGCGGTACCCATGGACTGCAACCAACTGGTCAAACCGGTCAGAATTTTCGCCACCGGCGTACCCACCACGTAGATCATGATAAGGCCGGTAATCAGCGTGGCGAATAACGGAATAATCAGGATCGGTTTCAGCGCCGACATACTCTGCGGCAACGATACATGGTTACTGATGGCGCGCGCCAGATATCCCGCCAGGAAACCGGCGATGATCCCACCGAGGAAGCCGGCGCCCGTGCTGACCGCCAGCATCCCACCGACCATACCCGGCGTCAGGCCCGGACGGTCAGCGATCGAAAACGCGATGTAACCCGCCAAAACCGGCACCATCAGCGCAAACGCGGAACCACCGCCGATCTTCATCAGCGCCGCCGCCAACGTGCCTTCTTCCTTGAACGCGGTGATCCCGAACACGAATGACAACGCGATGCACAGCCCCCCCGCCACCACCATCGGCAGCATGTAGGATACGCCGGTCAGCAGGTGACGATAGGGGCCGGTACCGCCTTTTTGCGCAGACTCGCCGCCTGTGGCGGTGTTGCCTTGCGTAGCAGGCTGGTACGGCTTCGCTTCGGCCACTGCCTTATCAAATTCCTGTGCGGTTTTCTTCAGTGCCAGGCCGGTAGAGGTGCGGTACATTTTCTTGCCGGCGAACTTACTCAGGTCAACCTCAATGTCCGCCGCAACAATGACCAGATCGGCCTGAGCCACTTCTTCGTCACTGATGGGATTGCCGGCGCCCACGGAGCCGCGCGTTTCCACTTTCACCCACCAGCCTCGTTTTTTGGCTTCGCTTTCAATCGCTTCAGCCGCCATGAAGGTGTGGGCTACGCCGGTCGGACAAGCCGTTACCGCCACAATACGTTTAGCTGACGACGGTGCTGACGCCGCCGCAACGGCCGGTGCCGTGTAAGGCTGAGCTTCAGCTTTGGCTTTTTCCAGGAATGCGGCGGGCTGGCTCAGTGCCAGCTCCACATCCCCGGCATAGACGTTCTTGCCATTAAGACCACTGTCGGCCTGTGCCGGAGCACCCAGCACGATGGCCAATTCTGCCTCAGCAAGTTGTTCGGTGAGGGTAAGCCCTGCGTTAGCCGCAGCAGCACCGAGCAAGTTCTTCACCAGACGGCTTTTCGCCAGTCCCAGTGACTTATCGAGTATCAGCAGCGTTTTCATTGTTTATCTCCTGCTGTCAATTAAACGGTTTCAGATCAACACGCGCCATCATCGCAGCCAGCTGCGGTCGATCGGTAATACCCACATTGCTCTGACTAACCGCCAGTGCTGCCACTGCCGTTGCCAGACGTAACGTATGTTCACTGGACTCACGCATCAACAAGCCATAGATCAATCCCCCCACCATGGAGTCACCCGCACCGACTGTACTGATCACTTCACACGCCGGCGGTTTCGCCAGCCAGGCGCCCGATGCATTCACCCACAACGCGCCTTCCGCTCCCAGCGAAATCACGACGTGAGCAATGCCTTGTTCACGCAGCGCGTGCGCCGCGTCCACGACTTCTGCCAACGTGGTCAACTTGCGACCCGCCCAGATTTCCAGCTCCCGGCGGTTCGGTTTCACCAACCAGGGTGAGGCTTTCAGGCCAGCGACCAGCGCTTCGCGGCTGCTGTCAAAAATAATGCACGGACACTGACTGCGCAGGCGGGACATCCAGTCGGTGAAATCGTCCGGATTCACGCCGCTCGGCAGACTGCCGCTGACAGCAACCATATCGAACTGCCCCAACCAGCTCAGCGAATCATTCACGAAACGCTGCCAATCCTGCTGGGTAACTTCAAAACCGGAGAAATTCAGATCGGTGACATCACCGTCCTGCTCGGTCAGCTTGACGTTGATGCGAGTACGTCCGGCGACTACCTGGAAGCGGTTGGCAATGCCCAGTTCACTGAACAGTTGCTGAAACCCATCCTGATTGTCTTTACCCAGGAATCCACCCACCGTGACATCAATCCCGAGATCCTTGAGTACCTTGGCCACATTAATGCCTTTGCCCGCCGCGTGCAGACCGGTGGTTTGCACCAGATTCACTTCACCGCGTTCAATTTGCGGGCAGTACCCCACCAGATCATAAGCGGGATTCAGGGTAATGGTGGCAACGCGACGACTCATGCTGCCCCCTCGCCAAGACCGGATTGGATCGCTTCACCGATCGCTTTCAGCGCAGCTTCAGCATCATCGCCGTTGGCAGTGAAGCGCAGGCGGTGCCCGCATTTCACACCCAGAGCCACCACCTTCATCAGGCTGCGACCGTTGGCCGGCTTACCGGTACCGTCGAGATTGGCCACGGTGATCTCGCTGGAGAATTGTTTGATGACGTTGACCAGCGTCGCACCGGGACGGGCGTGCAGACCATGTTCGTTACGGATAACGAATTCCGCGGCCAGTGCGCTGCTATCTTCAACCGTATCGCTGGTCAGCAACGCCATCAGCGTGGTTTCGTCTGCGTCCAGCAAGCGCGCGGCTTTACCGGCGATCAGCAGATTGCTGAGGTAATCCAGCGACGCCAACACTTGTTCATCTGCGGCGGAAACCGTCAACAGCAGCGCCACTTTTTCGCCGTCTGCCGCGAAAGGCTCAGCCGGGCGGCTTACCGCCAGCGCGCTAACTTTGTTGCCTTCGATACTGTCACTCAACCAAACGCCCTGCCCCAGGTGCAGTGGTTTAGCCGCAACGGCCGCGCTGACGAAACTGGCGTCAACCGCGCCGATCTGCTGAAGACGACCGGCGTTCAGCGCCTGCAACGTCACCAGATTGTCAGTGGCTACATTCAACGAAATCAACGACGTGTCGAAACGGAATTCGCCGGCGGTTTTCTCTCCCATCAGCAGGCTGCGCAACTCTTCAGCCGATGTGGTCGTGGCCAAACGCGCAGCCACGCTGTCGTCGCTCAATACGTGCGTCAGTTGGCGCAGCAGCGCCAGATGCTCGTCGGAACGAGCAGCGATACCCAGCACGACATAAGCGGTCTGGTCATCTCCCCAGGCGATACCCTGCGGAAATTGGAATACCTGAACGCCGGTTTTTTTGTACCAGATCGCGGGTATCCGTGGTGCCGTGCGGGATAGCAATCCCGTTGCCCAGATAGGTTGAAGTCTGCTGCTCGCGTTGAAGCATTCCGGCCACATAGCCTTCGCTGACGCAGCCAGCCTGAGTGAGCGCAGCAGCAACCTGTTGAATTGCTTCTTGTTTACTGTCAGCGCTCGCGCCCAAATGAATGTCATGTTGTGACAACTGAAACATGGTTCTCCTCGCTCGCTGAACTTGAATCGTTTCAGCTTTCATGAGAAAAAAATTGCCGATTTTTTGTGGACGTCTCAAAAGTTACCGCTGAAACGTTTCAAAAATTCTGCGGTTTTCACTATTGCTATGCAAGCATTCTCCACAAGTGATAGCGCGAATCTTAGAGGTTACGCACATTTTTAGAAACTTGACGCCGCAGATTTAAAGATTTGATAACAATTGCTGAATGCCTGCTGAAAAGGAAAAAATTGAAACCATTTTTCGTTTTCGCCCCGTGGGCGTAACATAGCACGCTTTCATTTTCGCACTGACAGACCCCCATCGACCGCATGCCCATTTCAGCCAGCACAACTCGTCGTCTGCCAGATCTGACCGCGTCAGCCTTTCTGGTTATTGCTTTTCTCACCGGAACCGCCGGTGCGCTTCAGCTCCCTACGCTCAGCTTGTTTTTGTCGACGGAAGTACAGGCTCGCCCGTTTATGGTCGGGCTGTTTTATACCGGCAGCGCCGTCATCGGCATTGTGGTCAGCCAAATTCTGGCGGCATATTCCGATCGTAAAGGCGATCGCAAAATATTGATCCTGCAATGTTGCCTATTGGGCGCGCTGGCCTGTCTGCTGTATGCCTGGAACCGCAACTATTTCGTCTTGTTGTTTATCGGCGTACTGCTGTCCAGCTTCGGTTCCACCGCTAATCCGCAACTGTTCGCACTGGCGCGGGAGCATGTCGACCGCACCGGTCGCGAAGCCGCTATGTTCACGTCTATCATGCGTGCCCAAATTTCGCTGGCCTGGGTCATCGGCCCGCCAGCCGCCTTTGCGCTGGCGCTGGGTTTCGGCTTTACGGCGATGTACCTTACCGCCGCCTCGGTATTTGTGCTGTGCGGGGTACTGGTCTGGCTGTTGCTGCCGTCTATGTCGAAATCGCAGATGAAAGCGGCGGCAGTGCTGGAGTCACCTCGTCGTCACCGCCGGGATACGCTGTTGCTGTTTATCGCCTGTACCCTGATGTGGACTTGCAACGGCATTTACCTCATCAATATGCCGCTGTATCTGGTGCATGAACTGCAATTACCGGAAAAACTGGCGGGCGTGATGATGGGCACCGCCGCCGGGCTGGAGATACCGGTCATGTTGCTGGCGGGGTGGCTGACAAAACGGCTTGGTAAGCGCCGTTTGATGCGGCTGGCCGTCGCCGCAGGGTTGATGTTTTACATCGGGCTGACGCTGCTGAACACATCATGGACGCTGCTGGCGCTGCAACTGCTGAACGCTGTCTTCATCGGCATACTGGCGGGCATGGGCATGCTCTACTTTCAGGATTTGATGCCGGGCCAGGCCGGTGCCGCCACCACGCTGTTTACCAACACGACGCGCGTAGGCTGGATTATCTCCGGTTCGCTGGCCGGTTCCGTGGCTGAAATCTGGAGTTATCATGCCGGTTTTGCCATCGCGGTGTTGATTCTGGCGGGCGCGGCATACTGCATGTGGCGCATTCGCGACGTCTGATCCCGGCACGGTTACGGCGTGGTGTTTTCTTCCAGCGTAAGCAGATAAATCATCGCAGCGTCTTTTGAATCGCAGCACATCTCTTGTTCAGGCTGCAATCCTCTGCATACCGCCGGTCGCAACGGCGATGTGAAGATACGGCAACGCATCCGCTCATCCAGATGGATGCAGGGCGTATTGGCGGGTTTTCCTTGCGGCATGCCGGGTATTGGGCTGGAAATCGACAGGGCGATGCAGCAGGCACCGCAATCAGGGCGGCATTCCATCATTAACTCTCCGGGAAACGCAGGGCAGGCAAGCCTATCAGGCCGCTTGTCGGGCGGCTACTCTTTCCGTGTTTGGCGTTGAAGCGCGGTTTTACAAATCTCCCTTGCCTGAACCCGGCGGCGCGAGTAACGTGTCGCCACTTGACTTTCTCTCCCTATATTTAAGGTATTTTTTTCATGGCAAGAGCGAATGAAATAAAACGCGGCATGGCCGTTAGCTACAATGGCAAACTGCTGCTGGTGAAAGATATTGATATTCAAAGCCCCAGCGCGCGCGGCGCCAGTACGCTGTACAAAATGCGCTTTTCCGATGTCCGCACCGGTCTGAAAGTCGAAGAGCGTTTCAAGGGGGACGACATTCTGGACACCATCACCCTGACGCGCCGCTCGGTAAACTTCTCCTATGTGGACGGTGATGAGTACATCTTTATGGATGACGAAGACTACACGCCGTACACCTTCAAAAAAGAGCAGATCGAAGACGAACTGCTGTTTATGCCGGAAGGCGGCATGCCCGGCATGCAGGTGCTGACGATGGAAGGCCAGGTGCTGGCGCTGGAACTGCCGCCGACCGTGGATCTGGAAATCGTCGACACCGCGCCCGGCATCAAAGGCTCATCCGCCTCCGCCCGTACCAAGCCGGCGACACTGAGCTCTGGGCTGACCATCCAGGTGCCGGAATACCTCAGCGCCGGTGAGAAAATCCGCGTCCACATCGCTGAGCGCCGTTACATGAGCCGCGCCGACTGAGTCGCCATATCCTCGCCGCCCGTTATCCGGGCGGTTTTGCCATTAACATCGGGAGACAGACTGTTGACTAACGTAAACGTAATCACCGGTTTTCTCGGTAGCGGTAAAACCACCACCATCCTCCATCTTTTAGCGCAGAAACCGCAGGACGAAGTTTGGGCAGTATTGGTGAATGAATTCGGCGAGATCGGCATTGACGGCGCTCTGTTGGCCGACAGCGGTGCAGTGCTGAAAGAGATCCCCGGCGGCTGCATGTGCTGCGTCAACGGCCTGCCGATGCAGGTTGGTCTGAACATGCTGTTACAGCAGAAAAAACCGCACCGCCTGCTGATTGAGCCCACCGGGCTCGGCCACCCGAAGCAGATCCTTTCATTGCTGACTTCCGAGGTCTATCAGCCCTGGCTGACGCTGCAGGCCACGCTATGTCTGCTTGATCCTCGCCAGCTTGGCGAAAGCCGTTACACCGAGAACGAAAATTTCCGCGATCAGCTCGCAGCGGCGGATATCATTATCGCCAATAAAGAAGACACCTGGCAGACGGCGGATCGAGATGCGCTAACCGCCTGGTATGCACAGCAGGGGCAGCAGCGTCGGCTGATCACCGCCCGGCAAGGCGTTATCGATATCGCTCTACTGGATGCGGCGCGCAACAACCACAACGAGTTGCCCGACGGCGCGCACCACCATAGTTCGTTACCGCGACAAGGGTTGGCCGCACTCAAACTGACAGGTCAGGAAAACTGGCGACGAGCGTTGAATCAGGGCCAAGGCTATTTCGCCTGCGGCTGGGTTTTCAGCGGCGAAACCGTCTTCGATACCGCGCGACTGCTGGACTGGGTGCGTCTGTCCCCCGTCAGTCGCGTTAAAGGAGTAATGCGTATTCCCGAAGGTACGCTGGTCGTCAACCGGCAGGGATTCGATCTGCGAATTGAAACCAAGTCGCTGCCCCCACTCGACAGCCGCATTGAATTGATCAACGAGTCAGAAGCGGAATGGAACACGCTTCAGACACAATTGTTACAGTCTCGTTTAAAATAAGCCGTGTACGCTATCCGTCTGGATATCATTGACAAGAGTTTTTTAATATATGTCAAAAGGCAATGTACTGTTTATTTTATGCTGCAACATTCTGGGTTTTGCGCTGTTTTTCTCCTGGTATCTCTCCGGGCAGGGAGGCTTCTGGTTTGAGATAGACAAGCGCCTCTTCTTCTATTTCAACCAGCACCTGGCCTCGTCCGCCGCCTTTCTGCAACTGGTGGCTATTACGAACAATCGAGTATTTGACGCTTGTGCGCTACTGGCGATGGGGTTGCTCTACCTGCATTATTATCTGCCGGCGGATCATGCCGGGCGCCGACGTATGCTGCTGATCGGCGTCATCATGCTGTTGACTGCGGTGGTGCTTAATCAATTGGGTCATCTGATTCCGGTACAACACGGCAGCCCCACCCTCTATTTCACCGATATCAACCGCGTCAGCGATTTGACCGGCGTTCCGACCAAAGATGCATCCAGCGACAGTTTTCCCGGTGATCACGGCATGATGTTGATGGTTTTTGCCGCGTTTATGTGGCGTTACTTTGGTCTGTCCGCATTCATCGGCGGCCTGGCGATTACCCTGATCTTCGCAACGCCACGGGTCATGATTGGCGCCCACTGGTTTACGGATATCGCCGTGGGTTCGCTGTCCGTGGTACTGGTGGGGCTCAGCGGGTGGTTGCTGACGCCAGCCAGCGACCGGCTTCTCGCCCTGTTCGAGCGCCGCCTGCCCGGTCAAAGCGCGCCCCGCTAAACTACCGACGAGACTCACGCCGCCGACAGACTATCCTTCCTGTGTCGTCGGCGGATGACTTTCCCTGAACGCATTATTGGTGTTTTTTCGCGCTAAATTACTGTCCAGAAGGTTCCATACAGTTTTTTATGTCGTTCTGATGAAATATTTCATCACGAAATCATATAAATAAAAAAGGCAAAAAAACTCGCAATCTGTTTTTCATTACTGTAGGCTCACCCAAGTCCGCTATTTATAGGGGTCATCCGACCAGTAGCAGAAAATATTGTGCGGCGTTGCACAGTTTAGTCGACGAATAATTGTCCTATAAATAGTAGTGCTTTAGTCTGACCTTCGTTTTTCGTTTGGTAATAACACATAGCGATCATCCCGATCGTTAAGGACAGCAAGGGAATATAAGAATAATGGTCAAATCTCAACCGATTCTGAGATATATCTGGCGGGCAGTGCCTGCCGTCGCGGTAGCAGTTATGTTATCCGCATGTACAACTAATACAGCACTCAACAATCAAACTGATAGGCATGTGGTTACTGGTGGTGACCCTTCACTACAAGCCTCTCAGGATGAATTCGAAGCGATGGTTCGCAATGTTGAAGTGAAGTCCAAATTGCTCGAGCAATATTCCAGCTGGAAAGGTGTTCGTTACCGGCTTGGCGGCGATAGCAGAAAAGGTATTGATTGCTCAGGCTTCGTTCAACGTACCTTCCGCGAACAATTCGGTATGGATTTACCCCGCTCAAGCTATGAACAGCAGGATATCGGCGAAAAAATCCAACGCGGTAAGCTGCGCGCCGGTGATCTCGTAGTGTTCCATGCCGGTTCAACCGGTCGTCATATGGGTATCTACCTCGGCAATCAGCAATTTGTTCATGCCTCCACCAGCATTGGCGTCACTATCTCCAGCATGGATGAAGGCTACTGGAAAAACCGTTACCTTGAGGCACGTCGCGTCCTGAAACCGGCAACGCCCCACAGCTGATTCCTCTGCATCCTTTGTTGTTCATACCAAACGAAAATGAATAAAACGCCGCTCGTCAGACAGCGGCGTTTTTTATGTTCGGTATTGACCGGGCAGATCCACGCGGTACGCGGATTATCTGTAGGCCCATGCTCATTTTCATGATAAAACAGACTCCGCGCATCAACGCTGATTGTCTGTAATATCAGAGACTTCAGGCCATGCCATTCCCTTCGGCAGGATAGCTGGCTTGTATAAAGACGGCGGACTTATCGGCGCTATCGGTCAATATCCGACATCAGGAGTTTGTCATTTCGATGCTAAAACCTATTGTTACCGCTCTTCTGCTTACCGCCGGTTCCTGGATGGCGCACGCAACCCCTACCACACTGCAAGCATTTGCTTTTACCACGCTGGGGACGCCCAAATACAATAGCCAATTCACCCATTACGATTACGTCAACCCCAATGCGCCCAAAGGAGGAAGCATCACCCTTAGCGCACCGGGCACCTTCGACAACTTCAACCGCTATGCACAGCGAGGGTTGGCGGCGGTCAGAACAGAAAATCTCTATGATTCGCTATATGTCAGCTCGGAGGATGAAGCCGGCAGTTACTATCCGCTGATTGCACTGAACGCCAGCTATGCCAGCGACTTCAGCTGGATTGAAATCGCCATAAATCCGCAGGCGCGTTTTCACGACGGCAACCCCGTCACTGCGGCTGATGTCGTGTTCACCTTCAATATGTTCATGACGCAGGGCGTACCGCAGTTCCGTGTGTATTACAAAGGCACTGAAGCCAAAGCCAGCGGCCCCCTTACAGTACGGTTCAGCTTTGCCGAACCCGATAAGGAAAAAATGCTGGGGCTGCTGACGCTCCCCATCATGCCGGCGCAGTTTTGGAAAGATCACAAACTGAGCGATCCGCTTTCCGCACCACCGCCGGCAAGCGGCCCTTACCGCATCAGCGATTACAAAACCGGGCAGTATGTTATCTACAGCCGGGTTCCCGACTATTGGGCCGCCAACCTGCCGGTCAACAAGGGCCGGTATAATTTCGACCATATTCGCTATGACTACTATCTGGACGACAGCGTCGCCATGGAAGCATTCAAAGCAGGCGCGTTCGATTTTCGTCTGGAAGGATCCCCTAAACACTGGGCAACCCAGTATGAAGGGGGCAACTTCACTCGCGGTTACATCGTAAAAAAAGATCTCACTAACCAAGCGGCGCAGGATACACGCTGGCTGGTGTTCAACATTCAACGCCCGCAATTCAGCGATCGCCGGGTACGTCAGGCGTTGTCGCTCATGTTCGATTTCAACTGGATGAACAAGGCGCTGTTCTTCAACAGCTATCAGCGCGCCAGCAGCTTCTTCCAGAATACCGAGTATGCCGCGCAAGGTGTGCCGGATGCCGGGGAACTGAAATGGTTGGCGCCGCTAAAGGACAAGCTGCCACCGGAGGTGTTCGGCCCGGCCTGGCAACCGCCGCAGTCTGACGGCAGCGGCTATGACCGTAATAACCTACGCCAGGCGCTACAGTTGTTGCAGCAGGCAGGATGGGAACTGCGCGGCGACAAGCTGGTCAACAAGCAAACCGGCGCGCCGTTCCGCTTTGAGCTCATGTTGTCCACCGCCTCCAATTCGCTGTATGCACTGCCGTTTCAACACAGCCTGCAACGCCTCGGCATTCAGATGGACATCCGTAGCGTGGATACACCGCAATTTACCAGCCGAATACGCAAACGCGATTACGACATGACGCCCAGGCTGTTTTCGGCGACGCCCTATCCCAGCTCCGATTTGGCGATTCTCTGGAGCTCGGCCTATATCAACTCCAGCTATAATGCGCCGGGTGTTCAGGATCCGGCCATCGACCGTTTGATTGACGACATTGTTCGCCATCAGGGCGATAAAACAGCCCTGCTGCCGTTAGGGCGGGCGCTGGATCGGGTATTGACCTGGAATCAATTCATGATCCCGCTGTGGTTCACCAATCACGATCGCTTTGCCTACTGGAATAAATTTGCTATGCCGGCACAGCGCCCGGCTTACACGCTGGGATTCGATAGCTGGTGGTACGACGCCGATAAGGCCGCCACACTACCGGCGACGCGCCGATAAGGAGTCAATGTGGGTACTTATCTGTTACGCCGACTGTTGCTGGTGATCCCTACACTGTGGGCCATCATCACCATCAATTTCTTCATTGTGCAAATCGCGCCGGGCGGGCCGGTGGATCAGGCGATTGCCGCTATCGAAATGGGCCAGGGCAGCGGTTTTGGTACCGGTGGCGCAGGTGGCGGCATGGTGAAAATGCCGGGCGGCGGCATTCCTTCGGTGGAAAACACCTACCGCGGCGCCCGCGGCCTCGACCCGGAAGTTATCGCCGAGATCACTAAACGCTACGGTTTCGACAAACCGCTCCACGAACGTTACTTCACGCTCGTGTGGAACTATATCCGTTTCGATTTCGGCGACAGTCTGTTCCGCGGCGCGTCAGTCGTGTCGCTGATCAAAAGCAGCATGCCGGTATCGATCACGCTCGGTCTGTGGAGTACGTTGATTATTTATCTGATCTCCATCCCGCTGGGCATCCGCAAAGCCGTCCGCAACGGTACGCCGTTCGATATCTGGAGCAGCGTGGTAATTGCACTGGGTAACGCCATTCCCTCATTCCTGATAGCCATATTGTTGATCGTGATGTTCGCCGGGGGCAGCTATCTGGATTGGTTTCCACTGCGCGGCCTGGTTTCTCCCCAGTTCGACAATCTCCCCTGGTACGGCAAAATCACCGACTACTTATGGCATATCACGCTACCGGTGCTGGCAACGGTGATCGGCGGTTTCGCCACACTGACTTTGCTGACCAAAAATGCGTTTATGGACGAGATCCGTAAACAATACGTCGTCACCGCCCGCGCTAAAGGGCTGGATGAACAACGCATCCTGTATCGGCACGTATTTCGCAACGCCATGCTGCTGGTCATCGCCGGTTTCCCCGCCACCTTCATCAGCATGTTTTTTACCGGTTCGGTACTGATCGAAGTGATGTTTTCGCTTAACGGCCTCGGGTTACTGGGTTACGACGCCACCCTGCAACGCGACTACCCGGTGATGTTCGGCACACTGTATATCTTTACCCTCATCGGTCTGCTGCTGAACATCATCAGCGATATGACCTACACGCTGGTAGACCCGCGTATCGACTTCGAGGATCGCCAATGAGTCGTTTAAGCCCCATCAATCAGGCTCGCTGGGCGCGTTTTCGCGCCAACCAGCGCGGCTACTGGTCGCTCTGGATTTTTCTGGCGGTCTTCATCACCACCTTGTTTTCCGAGTTTATCGCGAACGACAAGCCGCTGTTGGTACGCTATGACCAGCAGTTCTACGTCCCGGTATTGATGAATTACAGCGAAACCACCTTTGGCGGCGAGCTCTCTACGCCGGCGGACTACCGCGATCCGTATCTGGCCTCCCGCATTGAACAACACGGTTGGGCGCTATGGCCGCTGGTGCGCTACCACTACCGCACCATTAACTACGCCGCCGACCTGACCTTCCCTTCGCCGCCGTCGCGCCAAAATCTGCTGGGTACCGATAGCCAGGGGCGCGACGTACTGGCGCAGGTGTTGTACGGATTTCGAATTTCCATGTTGTTCGGTCTGGCCCTGACCTTGGCGTCCAGCCTGTTCGGCATCGTGGCCGGCGCGACGCAAGGCTATTATGGCGGCCGTCTGGATCTGTGGGGCCAACGTTTCATCGAAGTCTGGTCCGGCATGCCGACGCTGTTTCTGATTATCCTGCTCTCCAGCGTGATCCAGCCCAATTTCTGGTGGTTGCTGGGGATCACGGTATTGTTCGGTTGGATGCAACTGGTCAGCGTCGTGCGCGCCGAATTTTTACGCACCCGCAATTTCGACTATATCCGGGCGGCGCAGGCGATGGGCGTCAGCGACCGGGCCATCATGTTCCGCTGCATGCTGCCCAATGCGATGGTGGCGACGCTCACCTATCTGCCGTTTATCCTCTGCGCCTCCATCACTACCCTGACTTCGCTTGATTTTCTGGGGTTCGGCTTACCGCTGGGATCCGCGTCGTTGGGCGGCCTGCTGCTGGAAGGGAAAAACAACCTACAGGCGCCCTGGCTGGGCATTACGGTCTTTCTGGTGCTGGCGATCGTGCTGTCCCTGCTCATTTTCATCGGCGAAGCGGTACGCGACGCCTTCGACCCAGGCAAGGTGCATTAATATGAGCACTCCATTACTCGATATTCGCGAACTCAGCGTCGCATTTCGCAACGGCGGGCAGGAACGTCAGGTGGTCGATCGGGTGTCACTCGCGGTTCACGCCGGTGAAACGCTGGCGCTGGTGGGGGAATCCGGCTCCGGCAAAAGCGTCACCGCGCTGTCGGTACTGCGGTTGTTGCCCTCCCCGCCCGTGGTCTATCCCCATGGCGATATTCTGTTCGAAGGCGAATCGTTGCTATACGCCGACGAACCACGGTTACGTCACATCCGCGGCAACCGCATCGCCATGATTTTTCAGGAACCGATGGTGTCGCTCAACCCACTGCACAATGTTGAGAAACAGCTGGCTGAAGTGTTGTCGCTGCATCGCGGCATGTCTCGCGAAGCGGCGCGCAGTGAAATTGTTACCTGTCTGGAGCGTGTCGGTATTCGGCAGGCGCGTACCCGGTTGAAGGATTTTCCTCACCAGCTTTCCGGCGGCGAACGTCAGCGCGTAATGATCGCCATGGCGCTGCTGACGCAGCCCGATTTGTTGATTGCTGACGAGCCGACTACCGCGCTGGATGTCACCGTGCAGGCACAAATTCTGGCCCTGCTTAAAGAACTACGACAAGAACTGGGCATGAGCTTGCTGTTCATTACCCATAATCTGAACATCGTGCGCCGTCTGGCGGACAACGTCGCCGTGATGCAAACCGGGCAGTGCGTGGAGCAGAACCAGACGACGGCGCTGTTTGCCACGCCGCAACATCGTTATACCCGGCAACTGTTGGATGCGGAACCCCGTGGCCTACCGTTACCGTTGAACAACGACGATACGCCACTGCTGGAGGTTCGCAAGCTAGAGGTCGGCTTCCCGATCAAACGCGGGTTACTACGGCGTACCGTCGCAGAAAAAACGGTGGTCAAAACGTTGGGTTTCAGCCTGCGGCGCGGCGAAAGCCTGGGGCTGGTGGGCGAATCCGGTTCAGGCAAAAGCACTACGGGTCTGGCCCTCTTGCGCCTGCTCAATAGCCGCGGCGAGATCTGGTTCGACGGACAACCGCTGCACACCTTCAACCGCCAGCAGATGCTGCCCTTCCGCCGCAGAATCCAGGTGGTCTTTCAGGATCCGAATTCCTCACTCAATCCGCGTCTGAATGTCGAGCAGCTGATTGCCGAGGGGTTGCGAGTACATCACGCGCTGACGCCGCAACAGCAGCAGGCCCGCGTCATTCAGGCAATGCAGGAAGTGGGGCTCGACCCGGAGAGCCGTCATCGTTATCCATCGGAGTTTTCCGGCGGGCAGCGCCAGCGCATTGCCATCGCCAGAGCGCTGATCCTGCAACCGGAATTGCTGATTCTGGATGAGCCGACCTCGTCGTTGGATCGCACCGTGCAGGCGCAGATTTTGTCGCTGCTCAAGCAACTGCAACAGACACACCATCTGGCTTATCTGTTTATCAGCCACGATCTACAGGTGGTGCGTTCGCTGTGTCATCAGGTCATTGTGCTGCGTCAGGGTGAGGTCGTGGAACAGGGTGATTGCCAGCACATCTTTAATCATCCCGGCAATGACTATACCCGTCAGTTGCTATCGCAGATCGACGGCTAAACACCGGACGATGGACAGATGCCGGTGCGTCCTGCCCCGAATACGGCGCAATGCCTCGGGAACGGGGTGGATGATTCAGGACAGCAGTAGCCGCTGATCAGGCATCACGCCGTACCGGGTAAAAACGAGGAATTGCGGATAGCGGGTCTTCGAACATCATGAGTATTGGCATGTCCGAACACGCATTGGGAAAACGGCGACAAAAAATGGCCGGTGTCAAGCCTTCCGTACAAATCACACGAGGCTTGAAACCATATACGGGGCAATAGGTTAGCTCTGTTTCGTGCCGCTTGCAGGGGACGCGGCGTTGTGGGCTGGGAGCCACATGAGAGCCTTCGGAAAACAAGCCGGGTCGCGTTGTGGCGATGCAGATTGCCAAGGGCTGGCAGGCTTGTTCAGTCATCTTAGCCCATTCCCTCGCAGCTCATCCAGAATGAAGAACGCGCAGCATCGGGCTGCGCGTTCGAGGGATGGTCAGTATGGTTCCAGTGCATCTTCAGCTTGGCTTCGGTGGCACGGACTTGCTGGCGTTTCCTTTCTTGAATCCCTGAATCGCCACAGGTTTAACAGACACCTCAGAGTCATTTAAAATGGCTTAAAGAGAGGTGCCCATGAGCGGTAAACGTTATCCTGAAGAGTTTAAAATTGAAGCGGTCAAACAGGTTGTTGATCGTGGTCATTCTGTTTCCAGTGTTGCAACACGTCTCGATATCACTACCCACAGTCTTTATGCCTGGATAAAGAAGTACGGGCCGGACTCTTCCACCAACAAAGAACAGTCAGATGCTCAGGCCGAGATCCGCCGACTCCAGAAGGAGCTGAAGCGGGTTACTGACGAACGGGACATATTAAAAAAAGCCGCGGCGTACTTCGCAAAGCTGTCCGACTGAGGTACGCCTTTATCCGTGACAACTCCTGTTATTGGCCTGTTCGTTTGCTCTGTCGGGTGCTGAATGTTCATCCGAGTGGGTTTCACACCTGGCTTCAGCAGCCGCATTCACCACGGTATCAGACGGATCTCAGACTGACAGGACAAATCAAACAGTTCTGGCTGGAGTCCGGTTGTGTTTATGGCTATCGCAAGATCCATCTCGATCTGCGAGATAGCGGGCAACATTGCGGGGTTAACCGGGTCTGGCGGCTGATGAAGAGTGCCGGGATAAAAGCTCAGGTCGGGTATCGAAGCCCACGAGCGCGTAAAGGTGAAGCCAGTATCGTGACACCCAACAGACTCCAGCGGCAGTTCAACCCGGAAGCACCGGATGAACGTTGGGTAACGGACATAACTTACATCCGAACCCACGAAGGCTGGCTGTATCTGGCCGTAGTTGTTGACCTGTTCTCGCGCAAAGTTATCGGCTGGTCAATGCAACCCCGGATGACAAAAGATATTGTCCTGAATGCGCTGCTGATGGCCGTGTGGCGACGTAATCCCCAAAAACAGGTGCTGGTTTCTGATCAGGGTAGTCAGTACACAAGCCATGAGTGGCAGTCGTTCCTTAAATCACACGGACTGGAGGGCAGTATGAGCCGTCGCGGTAACTGTCATGACAACGCGGTTGCAGAAAGCTTTTTCCAGTTGCTGAAACGCGAACGGATAAAGAAAAAGATCTACGGAACGCGGGAAGAAGCCCGCAGCGATATTTTTGATTACATCGAAATGTTTTATAACAGTAAGCGTCGGCATGGTTCTAGCGATCAGATGTCACCGGCAGAATATGAAAACCAGTATTATCAACGGCTCGGAAGTGTCTAAATTATCCGTGGCGATTCAGACTGCCGCATCCGACAGAGGCTCCACGGTGCTGTCAGCCAGTCGCGAGCAAGGTGATGGAGTCAGGGGAGACAGCTGGACATGACAACGGCCGCCGCGATGTGCAGACCGCACGCAAGCGAAGCGCGCAGGCCCGAAGCTGGAAGCCGGGCCGTAGGCGTCAGGGATGTGGAAGGCTGGCGAATGCCAGTCCCGTCAGAGATGAGCGAACAGTGAACCTGGAGCAGCGCGGTCCGCGAAGCGGAGACGCAAGGATCTGTTTCTCTTATTAACCATTTGAATCAATACCTGATTTCGGCCAAAAGTGGTCATCGAATGAGTATAAATTCTACGAGGATGCTCCACTCCAAGCATGCTATTCGAGATTTAAGGAAAAAATGATGAGCGATGAGCTTTATGTTTCCGTCGATGTCGAGACTTCAGGACCGGTGCCAGGCATCTATAGCCTGCTTTCCATCGGTGCTTGCGTCGTCTCAGAACCCACTCAGTCTATCTATCTCGAACTCCAGCCAGACGGCCTAAAGCACGATCCAGAGGCCGTCGCCGTCACTGGGCTTGACCTTACCAAGCTTGAGAGCGAAGGACTTCCTCCGCAGGTGGCGATGCTCAAGCTTGAGCAATGGCTGACTCAGGTGTGTCCTGCAGAGCAGAAAGTCATTTTCGTGGGGCTTAATGCTCCATTCGACTGGTCCTTCATCAATTACTACTTTCATAAGTATTCTGGGATGAACCCCTTTGGGTTCACCGCAATCGACATGAAGGCGTATTACATGGGGCTTACCGGATGCCTCTGGAAGGAAACCAAATCCTCACAGATGACTGCTCGGTTCAACCCCATAAGCGTACCCAGCCATAATGCGCTAGACGACGCACGGTTTCAGGGGGAGCTTTTCGCTCTTATGTTGGCAGAAGCACGTAACCGTTAATCCGACCTGCGCCCCCAGGCGGCTTCAACATACCGCCCATCCCTGAAGGACCAAGCCTTTATGCCATTACTGCTACTGGAATTGCCCACAATGATTGCCATCGGGTGCGGCAGTTGTTGGGTGTAGTACGCGGCGAACCGAGAAAAACTCCCGATATCAGTGGGGGAGATCATAGGAATACTTTGTGGGTGCGTATGCCAGTACCCCACCAAGCGGAGACCTACAGCATTGGCCTGCTCAATTTCCTTTCGGCAGCGATGAGCATTCAAATCCAGCCAAGTCCTGCCTGCTCGATCATCTTTATGAGGGGGCGTCGCCAAGGCGAGTACAAGTCCGGTAGCGCTTGAGGGGTCGACGAATAGCTGGCCCCCACATTCTACTTCAAAGCGCTTCTGTCTATAGCTTTCTAGGAGACTCGCGACCTCCTGCGATACCAACAGAGGAGTGTTCAGCCCGGGCCAACTCCATTGCCAGGCGATCGTCGTCATTTACCTCTCTCCAATGTTTCCGGCCAGTCGCGCTCCAACTGAGCCTGCTGAATTCCGGCAGGTAGATCAGGTCCAAGGTACTTACCTCCCAGCGTCACCACATCATTAGGCCTATTGATGCTGCTGATCCAGCTTGGGCTACCGATGTTTCCACTCAACACTCGTAATGCAGTTTGAGAAACCATCGAAGCAATGTTCACCATTCCAAGAGAACCTCCTGGGATGAAGCTCTCCCCGCAGGCGGGAAGAGCGACGACTCCACCTTCCGGCCACTCAGTGAACTTGTGCTTAAAATCACCGTTGTCTGTGAACAGGCCTCGAGCATCAAATGCACCAGATGGCGCTAGGAGCGCATGTCCCACCTGCGTATGAGGCTCACTCCAGGCCTGGAGTAAACCCCAGGAGACACCATTCGACTTGGCCCCCCATAGCGCCACCTCCGACTGCCAGTCCGCGGTAGTAACCACCACAAGATCCGCCTTATCAAAAACTTCGGGATTCTTGTACATCACCACTTCGGCGAAGGTTGCAAACGCCGTGACTTCCGTAGTAGGCAGGTCTTTGCGAATTTGCTCCTGAAGCGCTTTGGCCTTGGAGAGGCCGAGGTCATCAGCACCGAGCACATGTCTGCCAAGATTTGCCGAGACCAAATGGTCCGGGTCAATGAGTGTCAGATGGCCAACCCCCGAGCGCGCCAACTGTAGGGCAACGGTGCTACCCAATGAGCCTACGCCAACGCAAACGACGTGAGCTCCTTCAAGTTTCTGCGCTACGCCACTGAGGTCACGAGACAAGATTTCTGTCCGATCCAGCACATCCAGCGTCGTTGCTCGGATCAGAACTGGGGGGTAGTTGACCGCAACTGCAGGTCGGCGCCGCGCTGATCGCAGGTAAAACTTCGATCCTCTATCCAACTGCGGGCCGTATGCGCGAATGTTCAGGCAGTAGATTGGAGCATTGGAATCTCCTGGAAGCTCCAAAGCAATCCAACGATTGGGTAGCGAGCCACGCTCATTGAACCAAGCTAACAGCTGAGTGCTGTCCCCAGGGGTAAGGTGTGGCATGAGCCATGTGAGCAGTAACTCTGGGGCTGGAAGACGTAGGTCCGGATAACTCTGAAGCTTCGCGTAAAATCCAGGGGTCTCCGGGGCACGCATCCTTGGAGAACGTCCAATCGTGCGCCTGCAGTGTTTTTTGAGTGATGACAGATCCGTTGCGAGCCAGACTGTCTCCTGGCCAGAAGGCAATGCTTGCCGAGGGTCGCTTAGAGCAAACAGCTTCGAGGCGGCTTGGGGGCGATCAAGAAGAATGAGGTTCTGTAGTGACAGTCCCTGCTGCCTAGACCAGTAGGACGTGATTTCACGCTGAAATTCGGCGTCCCGGGTAGCTGCGCATGATCCCATTCGGGATAGGTTAACGATCTTGCGTAATCGAGCCAGGCTATCCGATACAACATATTCGGGAGTGCCCATCACTGGGCGCTCCTGGAAGCCATGAAGGCAAAGCTCGACTTCCATGGCGTGGGGCCATATAAGCCATGGCGAAGGCTCGACAGTAAGCCTTAGCCCGCTGCGGGGGAAATTCCTCGGAAAGCCGATGCGTAAACGTCTCTCTGCGCCCGTATAGTCTACTGGCAACGGAAAGATGTAACTCGCAGCTTCGTCAGCCCGTGTAGCAACAGGCTGAAGCAGAGCCAGTGCGGCATCTTCGCCAAGAGCGCCTCGCAGTGCGGCTATACCCTGCTGCAGAAGCGTATCGGTGTGATCAACCAAGACGCCCAACTGGCTTCACATCCTCTTGAGAACTCGCTGTTCCGCTGAGACCACCAAACAGCGCGCCCATCGACGTGGAATTTCGGGTGGTTCCGTCCGAGCGGCCAGGCATCGTCCAGTTGGACGGAATTTCTCTGTTCACTGCCGAAATGAATGCGGGGCCCATGCCAAAGTTTTCCTTCACTGCTTTGGCAAAAGCCTCGGCAGAATCGAAGCTTTCAAGCCCCAGCGACACTGATGCGCTAGCATTCTCGTGCCATTCTTGGAATGCCCGGCGGTAGCGCTGCCCATCAAGTGGTCTATTCCATTTCTCAGCAAAGTTCTCACCGCTGTCTGCTGGATTGCAGACAAAGCATTCGTTCCCCCTGTGTTTAATATGATCCGTCATCCTCCGGACGATTTCGAGAATGGCGTCCAGTGGCCTTAACGGCGTCGACTGAGATTCATTCGCCACGTCAAGGTAGGCGTGGGTAGCGAGTGTGGTGATGACTGCTGAAATCGGGCGATGGTCTGCATTTTTGGTGCGGATAGCCCACTCATCTCGGTGCCGCTTCAGTAGCTTAATCGTTGCCCGAAGTGGGTCTTGATCGAGGTAGTCCTCATACTGTGGCAGCGGATCCTGAGTTGCAGCATCAAAGGTGCGTTGACTTTTTGCGACGACCAGATGCTCCAACGAAATCGTCTGTTTTGAAGCCACTTGCAGCCAGTTGGAGTAGGGGATCGGGCTGCTCGCCTTCCAGCCAGTTACCCGATCCGGCACTTCCAGCTTACCTTCGCCATTGCTCTGAGAATTCCCATTGATGGCACGCGCCGGTGTGACATCGATATGGAATCCAGGGTTCTCGTCGGCATAGATGATCCGGATTCCCCGACGTAGCTGTTTTATTTCTTCTTGGACGCGGCTACCAGCCTTGAAGCGCTCCTCAATAGCATCAAGAACTTCTTGAGCTCCAGCCTCCTGGGCATGGGGGAGCCAAATAATGGCGTCCGCATCGATGGTGTCCAGATCCTCGGGGGCTCCGGAAACGGGTTTAATCGTCGTCTTCAGGCGCATGGAGCCTTGGACAAAAATATGCGCTTCCGCCAGTAGTGGATTGTCGGATGCGTTGAGGATCCGCTCCAGTTGGGAGTATCGGTCGTTGATCTTCTCGTACTGTGCTTCCGACAGTGAGATCTCCCTCGCGGCGCGGAGCAGAAAGTGCTCCCAGCTCCCACGTTTGGTTTGTTCATTGCTTATGGACATCAACGAACCTCCTGGGCTTGGTGGCCCAAATGTAGTGTTGGCGTGAACATGTTGTGGTTGTCTTTATCTCGATCGAAAATCAGATAGGCGTGCTGGTGTTGCGTGGTAAGCAAGGAGCCAAACTCAATTGCCAAAGCAGCAGGAATCGCTGCAAACACATGAATTGTGCCTGCAGTCATGGCCTCGAGCCGGCTCAAGTGCGTTTGTAAAGCGTCGCGAAACGCGTGTATCACGCGACGGTTCTGAACCATCACATAGCTGGGCGTTGGGATGCTCAGCTCAGCGATACGCGCACCAGGTAGTGCCTCTTCGACATCGCGAGCTGGGACTTGCGCGGAGATAGACAACACCAGAGCCAGCGGGCCTTCTCCATCCGAGGGTGGGGTGAACACAAACTCGGGAGGTTCGGCTGACTGGTCAGGCCAACGTAGTTGGTGTTCGCGGTTGAACGAGAAAAGCAGGCGCTTGGATCGATCACCTAAGGACTGCCCCAGCATGATCAGCGCTGGGATGTCTGCCACGCCCACTACGGCCAGCGCAGGAGCATCACCATAAGCTCCTCCGCGGCGCTTTAGTTGCTGCTCTAATTCGTGCTGAATGTTGTCCTTGATGCTCTGCCAGTAGTGTTCATCCCGGCCACGATGGCTTGGGGCTGGAAAAGTGATCTTGATGGGATGATCGAATGCCGTCAGTCCCTCAGAAGACATTGCCACCAACAGATCACGAACGGGGATGTCGTTGTTCGTTGCGAAATGCTGGCTTTGTACAATTACTGGAATAGCTCTTCCACCGTCAGGAGTGGTTGCCGCCAACCGTACTCGCTCCAAGTATGATTGGTGCAGGCCGCTAAGATCGCTTTCCGGATATCCATCAGCATCCCGATCGATTTTGTCATGGCAACCAGGGCAGAGAAGCATGAGATTGGCTGTGTCGTTAGTAAGCGACGCGGCCTTTGAATCGTCATGGTCAGATTGACCTCTGGGACCCTTTGGACTCGCTGGCAGGATATGAGCGACCTCTCCCCAGTTCATGGGCTTACCTGCCCGGTAGTCGTACATGAGGTCGGTGCCACACAGCTCACAATGGCCTGCAGCCTGAGTCCAGACAACACGTTTTGTAACCTCGTCGGTATTGTAACGTCCGTTGGCAGCTTTAGCTTTCCCTTGTTTCCCCACTTGACCCCCTTAAAGACGTCATGCCAGCACATTACGTATATATGAGGCCTCCAAACAAGAGTTCAAGGGGGTGAAGCGAAGCGGAGAAAATAAAAAATTTCTCGCTCAAAGCCTTTGGGGCGAGCGGCCATATCCCGCACAAAATTTCCCTATCTACACGCCCGAACGTCGACAATGGGAGGAAATCAGCCGCCGCACAATAAAAAGTCAAAGCAAAAAAGGGGACGAAGCCCCAAGGATTAGATCAACCCACGCTCCGCAAACGACACCGTATCTGCGCCAGCCACAATGACATGATCCAGCGTACGCACCTCCACCAGCCCCAACGCTTCCTTGAGCCGCTGCGTCAGCGCCTTGTCGGCACTGCTTGGCTCAGGATTCCCGCTCGGATGATTGTGCGAGAGGATCACCGCCGCCGCGTTGAGCCGCAGCGCCTCCTTGACCACTTCACGCGGATACACCGATGCACTGTCGATGGTGCCGTGGAACATCTCCCGATACTCGATCAGCTGATGGTGCGTATCCAGAAACAGCACCGCAAAGACCTCATGCTCGAAGCCTGCCAGCTTGTTGCGCAGGTACTCCTTGACCAGCGTCGGCGAAGTGAACTCAGCACCACGCTGCATCTTCAGCTCGATGGCCTGGCGTGCCGCTTCAAGAATTTGATTCACCGACGCCGGCAGGTAGCGCCCCTGGGCGTCACGCACCAGCAAAGCGTCATCGAACGAGGAAAAGGATAGTTGCGACATGATCGTGCTCCGGTTGCTCGGGCGGAATTGCCCGGAACCGTGGCCAGCACGGCGCAGCGCAAGCAGTCATGGATCGAAGACGGCCGACAGGCCGCAAGCGTGCGAGCACGCGAAGTCATTGACGGCGAGAACGCCGTGATACGGTGAAGGGAACAGCAATACCGCCTACACCCCACTCAGCCACACACCCGCCGTTGGCAAGTGCGCAGCACGCGCAGGCCCGGATCAACGATCCAGGCCGAAGGCGTCAGGGATCAGCGCCGAATGGCTGTGATTCGGCACGAAGCACGGGGCGCAGCCCGCGAGCCCGACGGCGGTACGCCGGGACGAACGACTATGGCTTGTCGTCCTTGAGGGATAGAGTTCCGCGAGATTCGAGCCGCCGCCGCGTGTTCTCCAGTTCCTTTTGCAGCAACTCGGCATCTGGCAGTACCGTCCGGTAGTTTGCCGCCATCACCTTGGTCGGCAAGCCATCCAGCGCATACCGCGCCAGGGCATGGCCTTTGTCTGCGCACAGGATCAGGCCCACCGGCGGATTCTCGTCCGGGTAAGCCCAATGCTCCTTGGCATAGTTGCAGTACATATGCATCTGCCCCACATCGGCATGGGTCAGACTGCCCAGCTTCAGGTCGATGATGACCAGGCAGCGCAGCTTGCGATGAAAGAACAGCAGATCCACCCGGTACCAGGTCTGGTCAATGCGCAGCCGACGTTGCCGCCCAACGAAGGTGAAGCCTTCACCCAGTTCCAGCAGGAAGTCTTCCAGCCGCTGGATCAATGCCGCTTCCAGATCAGATTCTGAATACTCGTCCTTGAGGTCGAGAAACTCCAGCACATACGGGTCTTTGATCGCGTCATTGGGCGTGACTGCATCCTCGGGCTTGGCCACTGAACCCTTGACCAGCATCGCCGCCTTGTCCTTGGACAAGGCCGTGCGTTCGTAGAACTGGCTGCCAATCTGCCGGTCAAGTTGGCGCACGCTCCAGCCACCGCGCAGCGCTTCGACCTCGTAGAACTGGCGGGCATGTTCATCTTTAACCGACAGCAGCCGGACATAGGCCGACCACGGTAAGGTGAAGACTTGGGCAAGTTCGGAGAGGTCGAATTTCCGAAACACCGTCTCGGAATTCTCGATGGGCAGTCCGTCTCCAGATTTCCGAGACACTGTCTCGGAAATTGCCTCAAGGGGGTAAGCGGCGAAGAAGCGCCGCATGTTCTCCAGGTTGTCCGGGCTGAACCCGCGCCCGAATCGTGCAGTCAGGTCGGCGGACAACCGCGCCATCAACTGCTCGCCATAACCGGCCCGCCGCCTGCCTTTCTGCTCGGCTTCGACGATCCGGCGGCCAATCTCCCAATAGCTGGCCGTCATCAGAGCATTGACACTGCGCGCCGCTGCCTGGCGCGCCGCATCCAGCAGTTCCACGATGCCGCCGTGGATTCCAGCGTAGCCGGCAGGTAAGGCGGCGGGCTTCCGCGTTGCCACAGGTGCCTTCCTTGTCATGCTGTTGCCTCCATAGAACGGGATGCCCCGGTGATCGCCAGTCGCCGATTCGCCACCAGTTCGGCCGCATCCCGCACCGGCTTGTCCTCGGTATGAACATAGTGCATAAACATCGCCACGGTCTTGTGGCCTGTGAGCTTCATGCCCACCTTGGTTGGCACGCCCGAGTTGGCAATATCGGTGGTCGCCCGGTGGCGGATGCCATGCGTGCCGACGTGGGGCACGCCAGCGGCCTTGAGCGCGCGCGTCCAGCCGCCGTAGTATTCACCGTGGGTCATGTGCCGGGTGGGATCGTTCGGCGAAGGCAGGACATAGGGGCTGCCGTCCCGGCGCGGCGCAGTGGACAGCAGCCGATAGGCTTCCTAGCTCATGGGCTTGGAGATACCGCCGGTCTTGCTGTCAGGCCAGACGACGCGGCGGTTTTCCAGATCAATCCAATCCCATTCGAGCGGGCAGATTTCGGAGCGCCGGGCGGCGAACTCGAATTGCAGGCGGATCGCCAGCGGGATGACGTAGTTCTCCAGTCCTTCCGCCTCCAGGTGCTCCAGGTGACGGAAGATCCGCACCAGCTCGTCATCGACGATGAGCCGGGTTTCCTTGCCTGGCGGGTACATCGGCACATGGCGGCACGGATTCGTGCCGTCTGGGCGCAGTCCCCACACTTCGGCCAGGTTGAACATCTTGCGCAGCACACCGAAAGTGCGGTTCGCCTCGGCTTGCTTGTAGGCCAGCTTCTTCATCAGCGCGGCCACGTCCGGGCGCTTTACGTCCTGCATCTTCATCCGGCCCATGATCGGGATGATGCAGCGGTCAATCACGCCCTGATAGCCACGCTGTGTGCTGGGCTTGTTGCGCTGCCTGGAGTAGTCCTCCATGAAGGTGTAGCAATACTCCTTCATGGTCGGTGCCTTGTGGGCAGCGTTCTTAGCCGCGCTGGGATCTCCGCCTTTGCGCACCTCGGCCAGCCACTCCTGCGCCATTGTGCGTGCCTGATCGACCGTCAGTTCCCCGTACTGGCCCAAGGCGGGCTTGCGGCGCTCGCCAGCGTTCGTGCGGTACTGAAGCATGAACACCTTGCGGCCCGCCGGGGTGATCTTGCACAGGAAGCCGGGCACCACGGTATCCCGCAGTTCGATGGCCTTGGCTTGGGGTTGTGCCGCATCGACTGCGGACTTGGTGAGCTTGATCTTCGCCATGATGACTCCTCGGAAAGCCCGGTTTCCAAGAGCCGCATGGGAGCCACGCGAGGAAAAGCCGGGTCAAGTTTCGGAAAGCACCGGCATATGTTGAACTCACCTAAGTGATTGATAAACCTGTTGTATCTAGCCTTGGCGTAGTCCAGCGAATTGCCGAGCTAGAGTCATCGTGAAACAAAAAAAACGCAGCGTCAGGACGCTGCGTTTTCATTTAGAAAGGATACCGGGCGCAAACCGATTCAGCGATGGCGACGCCGACATCTTTTAGCCGGCATAACGCGGTACTTTCATCCTGCCGGTGCAGGAACAGGCAGGGTTCACGTTCCCATTCCACAACCGCGCACTGAACCTGGATCTCATCCAGCGATTGCTGCAGCTGACGCATGATATAGCATGCTTCCTCGCCGTCATGGCTTAATAATTTAAAGCCAATCAGCGGGTTATCATCGGCATTATTACCCATGGTATTGAGCGGAACAGGCTCAACGTTGACGCCAGTAAAACCGGATAACCAGCGATAACTTTGCGGCAAACGATGAACCACCGAAAGTTGGAGATTATTCACGACAGTTTTCCTCGGCCAGACAACAATTCACAAAATTATAACATAACAAACTCATTGTTTTTGCTTTGCACTTCACTTTCGCTCACCAACCAGAAACGAAAGAGCAACATTTTTATAATAAAAATAGTTTCGAACTGACATCACCGGCAAAATTATTGAAAAAATATGTTATGACGATCACGAATTTGAACGATTCGGGGGCTATATGTAACCTTTTACCCCGCACACCTCAACCATTTTTTTTATTTTGTTTACTTAACAAACAAAACATTCACAACCAAAGAACATATCGACTCATCGATTCGACGCCTTCAGACCTCCCCTGCACGGCGCCGCCCGGCGAACAGAAACAACGCGAAAGCCGATACGGAACAAAACGCCATCGAACCCACCATAGGCCAGGCGCTGTGAAATGAGACCAGCGACAACAGCGCGCCAAGCAACGACCCCAACCCAAAGCGCAGCGTCCCCGCCAGCGATGAGGCGGTACCGGCCATATGGGGGAAATCATCCAGGATCACCGCCATTGCATTCGACGCAACCGTCGCCACACAGCCGACGAACGCCGCTACGCCAATCACCAACGGCAGAAACCCCAGATCAAACGCACACACCACAATCAGCCACAACCCCATAGCAAACTGGATGCTCAACCCCAGCCGAAACATAAACATCGCCCCCATACGCGACACAATGCGGCTGTTCAGCAGGGTCATCATGAACAGAAATACAATATTGAGGGCGAAGTAATAACCAAAGTGCTGGGGTGATACGCCGTTGAGATCAATGTAAACAAACGGCCCGGCGCTCAGAAAGGCGAACATACCGGAAAACGACAAGCCGCTGGCCAGCATGTAGCTGAATACACGGCGATGACGGAATAGCTGGAAAAAATTGCCGAGCGTCGTGCGCAAATGAAACCGTTGTCGCCGGGCAACCGGCAGCGTCTCTGGAATAAACCACCCGATCAGCAGCGTCGCCACCAGCGCCGCCACCGCGATCACCCAGAAAATGGCATGCCAGCTCAGCCAGAACAGCAGCGCGCCCCCAACGATCGGCGCCAGCAACGGCGCGACCGTCATCACCAGGATGACAAACGACATCATGCGGGAGAACTCATCCTTCGAAAACATATCCCGCATCAGCGCATTGATCACCACACTGGCGGATGCCGCCGACAGGCCATGCAAAAAGCGCATATGAATCAATTGCTGCACGGTCTGAGAAAGCGCACACGCCGCCGCCGCCACCGTAAACACCAGCACGCCGCCCAAGATCACCGGTTTGCGGCCAATACTGTCCGACATCGGCCCGTAAAAAACCTGGCCGATGGCAAAACCGAAGATGTAAGAACTGAGCGTCATCTGCACGCTGCCAGGATCCACCGAAAACTCTTTGGCGATCACCGGTAAAGCGGGCAAATACATATCGATGGCGATCGGCATCAACATCGAGATCAGACCCAAAATAAAAATCAGTCCGACACGCGAGGGAGGGGTAGATTGCACGGAAAAGGGTTCTCCTGGTAGATGACAAACGGCTTGTGACGGGCATCCTGCCCGGAGAACGGGCGGCTAGCGCCCGATGCTGTCCACTTCTTCCTGGGTCAGCGCCCGGTATTCGCCGGGTTCGAGACTGCTGTCCAGCACAATGGCGCCGATACGTTCACGGTGCAGCGCCGTCACATGGTTGCCCACCGCCGCGAACATGCGCTTCACCTGATGATAGCGCCCTTCACTGATCGTCAGCCGCGCCAACTGCTCGTCGAGCACCTCCAGCACGGCGGGCTTGGTCAGCTCTTTTTCGCCATTCAGCTGTATGCCTGCGGCAAAGTGCTCCGCCGTTCCCGGCTCGATGGGCCGATCCAGCGCCACCAGATAGGTCTTTTCGCAATGATGCTTCGGCGAAGTGATGCGGTGAGACCATTGACCATCGTCCGTCAACAGCACCAGACCGCTGGTATCGATATCCAGACGACCGGCGGCATGCAGCTTGTGCGCTACCGGCTCATCGATGAAATACAGAATGGTGGGATGGTCGGGATCGTCGGTGGAGCAGACATACCCCTGAGGTTTGTGCAGCATGAAATAACGCGGCCCGGTCTGCTGTACCAACGGATTGCCGTCGAACGCCACCTGATGCTCCGGCGCCAGTTTGAACGCCCCGTTTTTAATGACGTCGCCATCGACCGTCACCCGCTGGGCACGCAGTTCGCGCGCTATCAGTGACCGGCTAATGCCTAACTGCTGGGAAAGAAATTTATCTAATCGCATTACTTTGTTATTGCCTGTTGTTGTGGCCTGCGGCGGTTTTCGCCTTCAATCTTGATATAGCCCGTCATTTTGTGCGGACATAACAGGTACGATAAAGGCAACTTTAATCCTGTCAGCACAACCGACCTTAATCGCGGATGCTGACGCGCCATGACACCGTCAGGAGCCCTATTATGTCATCGATTCACGGCCATGAAGTATTACATATGATGATGGCTGCCAACAGATCCTTTACCACCGAGGCGCTGGTCGCCGCGATTGAAGAGCGCTTCGGCGCCGACGCCCGCTTTCATACTTGTTCCGCCGCCGACATGACGGCCGCGGCGCTGGTGCAATTTCTGGCTGACAAAGGCAAATTCATTCCGCAAGATAACGGCTTTACCACGCACGAGAGCAAAATCTGCCGTCATTGATGTCCTTCACATTACGCCCGTATCAGCAGGAAGCGGTTGACGCCACCCTCGCCCATTTCCGCCGGCACCACAGCCCGGCGGTGATCGTCCTCCCCACCGGCGCAGGCAAAAGCCTGGTGATCGCCGAACTGGCGCGGCTGGCGCGAGGCCGCGTGCTGGTGCTGGCGCACGTTAAAGAACTGGTGGAACAGAACCACGCCAAATATCAGGCGCTCGGGCTGGATGCCGATATTTTCGCCGCCGGACTGAAACAGCATCAGAGCCAGGGTAAAGTCGTTTTTGGCAGCGTGCAGTCCGTCGCCCGCCACCTCGACCGTTTCGACAGCGCCTTTTCCCTGCTGATTGTGGACGAGAGCCACCGCATCGGTGACGACGATGACAGCCAGTACCAGCAGATTATCAATCACTTGCGTAGCGTCAGCCCGCTACTGCGGCTACTTGGCCTGACCGCCACCCCCTACCGGCTGGGAAAAGGCTGGATTTATCATTACCACTATCACGGCATGATCCGCGGCGACGAACAGTGTCTGTTTCAGGACTGCATCTACGAATTGCCGCTGCGCTACATGGTCAAGCACGGTTTTCTGGTGCCGCCGCAACGTCTGGATATGCCGATCGTCCAGTACGATTTCAGCCGGTTAGCCGCCAACCGCAGCGGATTATTCAGCGAAGCGGATCTGAATCTTGAATTAAAACGTCAGCAGCGGGTAACGCCGACTATCGTCCGGCAGATTGTCGACTACGCCGCCGAACGACGCGGCGTGATGATCTTCGCCGCCACGGTGGAACACGCCCGCGAAGTGGAAAGCTTGCTGCCCGCGGGACAAGCGGCGCTGGTCAGCGGAGAAACGCCGGCCCAGGAACGAGATAACCTCGTCGCCGCCTTCAAACAGCAGCAGTTGCATTATCTGGTCAACGTCTCGGTGCTGACCACCGGTTTCGACGCCCCGCACGTAGACGTCATCGCTATTCTGCGGCCGACCGAGTCCGTCAGCCTTTATCAGCAGATCGTCGGCCGCGGGCTGCGGCTGGCGCCTGGCAAGACCGACTGTCTGATTCTCGATTACGCCGGCAATCCGTTCGACCTGTACACGCCGGAAGTTGGCCAAAGCAAACCGCACAGCGACAGCCAGCCGGTGCAGATATTCTGCCCGCAGTGCGGTTTCGCCAATATGTTCTGGGGGAAAACCACCGCCGACGGCACCGTCATCGAGCATTACGGCCGCCGCTGCCAGGGCTGGCAGGAGGACGAACGGGGAGCTCGCCAACAGTGCGACTACCGTTTCCGTTTCAAAAGCTGCCCGCACTGCGGGGCGGAAAACGACATTGCTGCCCGCCGGTGTCATCAATGCGAAGCGCTGTTGGTGGATCCGGACGATATGCTGAAAGCGGCGCTAAAACTCAGGGACGCGCTGGTGCTGCGTTGCAGCGGCATGACGTTGCATAGCGGCAGCGACGCCAAAGGCGAGTGGCTAAACATCACCTATTACGATGAGGACGGCGCCGATGTCAGCGAACGTTTCCGATTACACTCCCCCGCGCAACAGGCGGCATTCCAGCATCGCTTCCTGCGTGTACATCTGCGGGCGCCGGGCGTCCCGTTTGAATGGCGCAACGCGCAAGATCTGATCGACCGGCAGGATAGTTTGCGTGCGCCGGATTTCGTGGTGGCGCGACGACAGGGCAAATTCTGGCAGATCAGGGAAAAGATTTTCGACTATCAGGGCCGCTATCGCCGCGCTCATGAACTGCGCGGCTAACGTCGCCGTGGTTTCGTTTGCCCTACAGGCCATATTCCGCTAGAATTTCGCCCGCTTTTGTCCAGTCTGTCGTGCTAACGCCGCCAAACGGATACAAGCAAAGTATCCTGCCTGCCGCTGGGTCGCCTGCGGCAGGTTCACTTTATCCAAGTAGAGAAAGCAATGATTACTATCAACGCAGAAGTACGTAACGAGCAGGGTAAGAGTGCGAGCCGCCGCCTGCGCAACACCGGTAAATTCCCCGCTATCGTTTACGGTGGCAACGAAGCACCGGTTTCCATCGTGCTGGATCACGATATCGTTAAAAACCTGGAAGACCGCAACAGCGCCGAGCTGTTTGGCGAAATCGAACTGGTTATCGACGGTAAAGCCACCAAAGTAAAAATCCAGGCTGTACAGCGTCACGTGTTCAAGCCGAAACTGACTCACATCGACTTCGTGCGCGTGTAATCACGCAACGACTCATTCGATGAGCCAGCCCAAACGCCGCACTTGTTGCGGCGTTTTTGTTTTCGGCCTTCCCCTGTGGCCTTCGCTCTGGCCCAATAGAAAAAGCCACCGTCGTTACACGGTGGCCAGCAATCTACCATGACGTTTCAGACCCGCCTCAGGCGTGGCTGCCTTGCGCCACCATCCCGGAATCCTCGTCCCGCGCGGTTTTCGGCGGCTGGATAAACAGGGTAATCATCAGCGACACCACAGACAGCAGCGCGATAGCGATAAAGGTACTGTGGAATCCCCCCAATGACGCGGCGATAAAAGAACCGGCCAACGGCCCCAGACCAAACCCCTGATAGATCAAGCCATAATTGTTACTGTGATGTTTGAGCCCGAAAAAGTCGGCCACAATCGCCGGATAGACGGTGATATTGCCGCCGAAACAAAAGGCGACCGCGCCGGTGCACAAAAAGAAGGTCATGGCGTTCAACGGCAGGAAAGCCATCACCGTCACCGCCAGCGTAGTGACCAGCAGCGTGAAATTCAGCACCCGCAGACGGCCGACCTTATCGGACAAATACCCCAGAATCAGACGCCCCAGCGTATTACAGACGGCGATGGCGGATACGGCGCCGGCAGCGGTCATCACATCCAGCCCCGCCATTTTCACGCCGATATCCTTGACGATACCGATCAGGTACAGGCCGCTCATGCACGAGGTGAAGAACACCACGAACAGCAGCCAGGCTTCTTTGCGCCGCAGCATTTCACCGACGGTAAAGTTGACGTTACCCGCCGACTGTGCGGTCTGCGCCGGCTGTAGCGGAGCATCCTTCAGCAGTTGCGATCCCAGACAAATCATCACCAGCGCCATCGCCCCCCACCAGAAAAAAGTCTGGGAGATGCCGACGTGGCTCAACAATGCGCTGTTGATGTATTTAAACAACAGGCTGCCGGTGCCGTAGGCGCCGACGGAGATCCCGGCGATCACCCCTTTACGCTCCGGAAACCATTTGATCAGATTAGACAGGCTGGTGATGTAGGCGGTGCCATCGGCGAAACCGACCACTACCCCCACCAGCAGCCATAACCACGACAATGATGACACCCATGAAGTCGCCATCAGCGCCAGGCCCAGCACCAGGCCGGAAATCAGCACCAGACGGCGGATGCCGATACGCTCCTGAATGCGCCCGGCGAACAGGGTGGCAAAGGCCAGAAAGAAACTGGTCAGCGAGAAGGTGGTCGCGACGGAACTGAGAGGCCAGTTGAATTTATCCACCAACGGCTGGTTGTACAGGCTCCAGGTGTAAATGGTCCCCAGCCCCATTTGGGCCAGGACGGTACCTGCAATAATGATCGCGCGATTTGCCGGTTTGCTGTTCATTCCGGACCCCTTGTGTTCTGGTGTGAATGTGAAGCAGGCGCTGCCTGCCGAATGACGCCAGTATAAAGAGGAGGAAAAACCCTGAATCCAATAAGGGTATGAACTGCGCCAGACAGGGAATGAAATGCCATGACAACGGCATCAACTGCCCCCAAAGGGGTTGACACTGCCGCCGCCACATTGTGAGACCGGTCACATTTCTGATTACAGCCGCATCAACTGACGGAATTCCTTCACCTTGCTGCGGCTGACCGGCACCTGAAAATCCAGATCGCTCAATGTGAGGATGTAGGTGTTGTTGAACCAGGGTTCTATTTCACGAATTTTGCTCAGGTTAACGCAATACGAGCGATGACACCGAAAGAAGTGCGCCTCCGGCAACCGGCTGCAAAATTCGGTGATGTTCATCGACATCACGAACTCATCGCGCCGGGTATAAACGAACGTCAGCTTCTCATGGGATTCCGCGTAATAAATATCGTGGATGTTGGTCACGATGATGCGCTTGTCCTTGACCAGATTGATGGTCATCGGCGCGGGGCGCGGGGCGCCGCTCGCCGTCGGCTGCGCCTGCTGCTGGCGCCAGGCGGACTCCAACTTCTGCAACATGCTGACAATCCGGCTTTCATGGTATGGCTTGAGGATATAGTCGAACGCCTCCAGCTCGAAGGCTTCCACTGCGTGGTTTTTATAAGCGGTGATGAACACAATCAGCGGCCGATGGGCGAACTGACTGATGTTTTTCGCCAACAGCACGCCATCCAACGATGGGATGTTGATGTCGAGAAAAATCACATCCACCCGGTGATCCTGCAGGTACTTGAGCACATCCAGCCCGTCGTCGAATACCGCGTCCACCTCAATCTGACTATGTTGTTTAATCAACCAGCGTAATTCCTGCTGAGCCAGAAACTCATCTTCCACCATGATCGCTTTCATGCCTGAACTCCCGACACCGTCATAAAGGCGACGCGACGGCATTTTCGGCCGACGCTGCGCTGTCTTTAGTAATAAAAAAGGCGATTTCCGTCCCCGGCTCTAGCCGACGAATTCGCAGCCCATCGCCATACAACAGCCGGATGCGGTGGAGCACGTTCAGCAGACCAATTTTGTTGCCCGGCATCTCGTTGCCCGCCACCCGGGCGATCACCTCATCGCTGATGCCGTTGCCGGTATCACGAACCGCCACACGGATGCGCTCGCCCTCATCGCGGATGCTGAGCACCACCACGCCGTTGCCCTTACAAGGGCGGATACCGTGCACGATGGCATTCTCCACCAACGGCTGGATCAGCAAACTGGGAAGCCGGCAATCGACCTCTTCGTCAATGTCGTAAATCACCGTCAGCTTATCGCCAAAGCGCGCCTGCTCGATGGCGATATAGTCCTTGACCTGATACAGCTCGCTTTTGATGTCGATCAGCGTGTCATCATCACGCTCCAGGTTGTAACGCAGGTAGCGCGATAAATTGATGATCAACTGGCGGGCGGTGTCCGGATTCAGCCGAATCGACGTAGAAATAGCGTTCAACGCATTAAACAGAAAGTGCGGGTTAATCTTGCTCTGCAAGGCGCGCAGCTCCGCCCGGTTGGCCATCTCCCGCAGTTGTTCAGCGCGCGATACCTCAAGCTGGGTGGAAATGATTTGCGACAGGCCGATGGCCATCTCCTTCAACGACCAGGTTATACGGTGGGCTCGGCGGTAATAAATTTTCAGCGTACCGGTAATCTCGCCCTTTTCCCGCAGCGGGATCACAATCATTGAGTGGATTTCTGGCGTGCGATAAGCTTCATCATTGTTTTTTATGATGATTTTCCCACCTTTCAACGCCTGCTGCGTGGTCGGGCTGAGATCGCGATCGCCACCGTGATAATTTCCCTCCCCCACGCCGACATAGGCCAGCACCTGGCTGGTATCGGTTATCGCGACGGCGTCGGCGTCGATGTCCCGGCAGATAATCTCACACACGTTGCGCAACGAACGGCTGTTGACATGGCGAAACAGCGGCAACGTTTTATTGGCGATATCCAGCGCCAGCTTGGCCTGACGGGCGGCGATGGCTTCCTTTTCTCCTTCGACGCTGCGGATCAGCAACACAATCAGGCCGATGCTCACCGTGCCCAGAATCATCGGCATCGCGATCCGACTGACGATATCCAGCCCCAGCGAGAACGGCCTGGCCCACAGCGCCACCAGCAGCATGGTCAGCGACTCACACAGCATGCCGCCCACAATCCCTACCCACCAATGGCGATCACGAGCAATGCGCAGATGTATCCAGGAAGAGATAAACCCAGCCACGATGCTGGTGATCAGGCATGGAACCGAGGTAATACCATGAATATCAATTAGATACCGATGAACACCCGCAATGACCCCGGTCGGAATACCGACCCACGGGCCAAACAGAATACCGCCGGACATCACCGCCACCACGCGCACATTCACCAGCGATCCTTCCACATTAATCCCGGACCAGGTACTGAACAGCGCAAACAGGGAGAAAATGGCCGTCACCACCGCCAAATCAAAACGGGAATGCTCATCCTGTTGCAGCAGTTGACGAAAATGGCGCGTGCGCGTCAGAAAAAATAGGCAGATCAACATCAGCGCCGCGCGGTCGTAGACCGCCAGCAGCATTTCAAAGTTGGAACGCACGGGAACTCTCACTCACCGAAAGGGCAGGCTTTCATCATAAAACAGCGTGTCGGCCCCGCCAAATACGGTTACTTATGGACGGAGGAAGCAACACCGGCTCCCTCCGGGGGGATCAGCGATTACCGCCGCCAAGACGGCGTTGCAGTTGGTCGCGCAGGTTGGGCGGCGTGCCCTTGATGGTCAGGGTGTCCGTGGCCGGATCCCAAAAAATACGTTCGCCCAGCAGCAACGCATCGAAATTGATGCTGATGCCGCCGCCGCTACCGGCAAATTTGGTCAATTGGCGCAGGGTGCCGCGATCCGCCGGGAAGCTTTCCGCCAGCTCATAGCCTTGTTCTGCGGTAAACGCTTCGAAACTCTTCTCACCCAGCGGCGGCAACTCCTGCGACAGCGCGGCCAGCGCAATTTCCTCGCCGGCTTGCAGTTGCTCATTGCAGTAGCTGTAAACCTGCTGACGGTACTGCTGGCGCTCGCTTTTATCCAGCTCCGCTTCGGCGCAGTATTCATCCACCGCTTTCAGCAATCCTTTATTCTGCGCTTTGGCATCCAACCCTTCGGCTGCGGCAAGAAAATCCATAAAGAAATCAGATACTTTTCGCCCGACGCGCCCCTTCAGGAAGGTGAGATAGCGGGTCGACGACGGATTGGTTTCCCACTCCGTCAAATCAATGCGCGCGACAATGTCCGCATGGTGAATATCCAGATAATGCGTGCTGCTGATATCGAGCTGTTCGTTGACCCGCATGCTGTTGCAGCTATTCAGTACCGCCACCAGCAGGTACTCCACCGCCAGATAGCGATATTGACAGAACAGCACTACGCCGCCTTCGGCGAACGGATACTTGGACAGCTCATCGCGCAGACGACCGGTGGCGGCACGAGAAAACGCCAGAAAATCATCGTCCCCGCGGCGGCAGGCGCGCAGGGCGTCCGCCAACTCGCTCTGTTCATTGAATAAGCCATAGGCCTTGTTCTTGGCGCTGTAAACGCGGTGCAGTTCCGCCATCATCTCGCTGACGGCCTCGTTCACGGTCAACAAAGAATCGCGCAGCACCAGTTCCAGCGTCTGTTCGTCGCGCTTAACCAGCTGATGCAGGGCAATCTGGTCGATATCCAGACTCATGGTACACTCTCCTTTTAGCAAGGAGCGTATTCAAACACCTCCTGCCATTAGCCGCAACGCCGTCATACGGACAAATGATAAAAGTGCGGAAAACCACATCCCTATACGGTAATATGTTGGCCTTTCATTATCTGAGAATGACGATTATATGCCGCAATCATCCCGCTACAGTGACGAACTGATTGAACAACTGCTACTAGACCTGGTCGGCGTACTGGAGACGCACCGCGCCCCCACCGATCTTGCGCTGATGGTGCTGGGCAATATGGTCACTAACCTGATCAATACCAGTGTCGCCCCAGAGCAACGTGCGGCGCTGGCCCGGACTTTCGCGAGTGCGTTACAGGCGTCCGTCAGCACTGAAAAAACCCACTGATAGCGGCTTTCGGCATGGTAACCAACCGTCCGCGCTACCGGGAAAAAGTCTCCCAGATGATTGGCTGGGGGCACTGGTTCGCGCTGTTCAACATCCTGCTCGCATTGGCTCTCGGCAGTCGCTATCTGTGGGTAGCCGACTGGCCGGCATCACTGGCGGGCCGCGCCTATGCCCTGATTAGCTGGCTGGGACACTTCAGCTTCATCGGTTTTTCCGCCTATCTGCTGATCATTTTCCCGCTGACCTTTATCGTCATGTCGCAGCGGTTGTTGCGTTTTTTGTCAGCCGCGCTTGCTACCGCCGGGCAGACGCTGCTGATTGTCGACGCCGCAGTGTTCAACCGCTTCCATCTGCACCTTAACCCTACTGTCTGGGAACTGGTTACTAACCCGGAACAGAGCGAAATGGTACGGGACTGGCAGCTGTTGTTTATCAGCGCGCCCATCATTTTTATGGCGCAGATGCTGTTCGGCACCTGGTCGTGGCAAAAACTGCGCAGCCTGAACCGCCGCAGTTTCGGCAAACCGCTGGCGGGCGTGTTCATCGTCGCCTTTTGCGCCTCGCATCTGATGTACATCTGGGCCGATGCCAACTTCTATCGCCCAATCACCATGCAGCGCGCCAACCTGCCGCTTTCCTACCCGATGACGGCCCGGCGTTTTCTGGAGAAACACGGCCTGCTCGACGCGCAGGAATACGAACGGCGTTTGGCTCTCCAGGGCAACCCGGATGCGGTTTCCGTCGAGTACCCGCTGGGCGAGATCCGTTTTCGCGATACCGGCAGCGGTTACAACCTGCTGATGGTGGTGATGGATAGCACGCCTAATCTTGACACACCGCACACCATGCCGAATCTGGCCCGTTTCGGCGAAGGTAACGTGCGTTTCAGCAATCATTTCAGCGCAGGTACCCAGGCAGATGGCGGGTTGTTCAACCTGTTCTACGGTATTTCCACCACCTATATGGATGGAGTGTTGGCCAGCAGCAAGCCGTCCGCATTGATCGCTGCGCTGAGCCGGCAGGGTTATCAGTTTGGCCTGTTCTCCGCCAGCGGCTTCAGCAGCCCGCTGTATCGTCAGGCATTGCTGTCCGATTTTTCACTACCGCCGGACGATCCACAAGGCAACAGCACCATCACCACTCAATGGGTCAAATGGCTGGATGGCAACACCGACACCAAATCCCCTTGGTTCTCGTTTATAGAACTGAAGCACGATGATCGAAACGGCAATGCCAAGCCGTTATCGAACGCAGAGCAACAACGCCGTTATCAACAGGGCACCACCGACATCGACGCGCAACTGCAGCGCATCCTCGACACGTTGCGCGATAAAGATCTGCTGAATAACACCGTCGTCGTGGTGACGGCCGAGCAAAGCCCCGAAGAACGGCAGGGCGACAGCGATCCAACGCCGATGAACCGTGAGCATCGTCAGGTACCGCTGGTCATCCACTGGCCGGAAACGCCGGTGCAGACTATCGGCAAAATGACCGACCCTAAAGATGTTATGGCTACGCTGATGCAACGCTTGCTGCATGTGAAGAATCCTACAGACGATTATTCTCAGGGAGAGGATCTCTTCGGCGCTGAACGACGCTTGAATTGGCTGACTAACGGCACCAACGGTAATCTCACCATTATCACGCCGCAGCAAATTATCCTGTTGAATAATAACGGCAGTTATCGTGCTTACGATGCGCAAGGGCAAGAACTGAAAGATGAAAAACCACAGCTTGGATTGTTATTGCAGGTCTTAACGAGCGAACGGCGATTTATTGCTAACTAACTGCCTAAATCTAAAGCAGTCATTCAGTATGGCTATTGCAATCACAACAGGAAACGGTAGTATAGCGGCCCATAACATCGGCACGTAGCGCAGCCTGGTAGCGCACCGTCATGGGGTGTCGGGGGTCGGAGGTTCAAATCCTCTCGTGCCGACCAAATACCACTTCCGTCAGTACCGGTTACTGACGGAAACCCCACAGAAACCCGCATCCTCTCTGAGTTTGCGGTTTTTTTGTTGCCTGTTATCTGCCGGGATACCCCGTTTACAGCCGGAAACTTTGGGACTACATTTGGGACTAACTCGGCATAGTCCCATAAAACCGTAGTCCCAAAGGAAACGATCATGGCAATTCAGGCAAAGCCCCTCACCAACACGGAAGTCAAAGCCGCCAAAGCGACGGATAAAGAATTGTCATTGCATGACGGCGGCGGGCTGCTGCTGTTCGTCAAACCATCTGGTACAAAAACCTGGCGCTTTCGCTATTACCATCCACAGACCAAAAAGCGGACTACGCTCACCTTTGGCAGTTATCCAGCGCTCTCTTTGGCCGACGCCCGCCAAATGCGCGAAGCAGCCAAAGCACTTTTAGAAAAAGGCATCGATCCGCAATTCCACCAGCAACAGCAGCGCGAACAAGAACAGGCAATCAGCCTGAACACGTTCGCCAAAGTCGCCGCCGACTGGTATGAAGTGAAAAAATCTCAACCGCTGGCCGCAAACACCATTAAAGATATCTGGCGCTCCCTGGAAAAGTACGTGTTCCCGTTCATCGCAAACCAGCCTATCAGCCAGCTTACCGCCCGCCATTTCATCACCGCATTGGAACCGATACAGGCCAGCGGCAAACTGGAAACCGTTAAACGGGTTAGCCAGCGTATTAACGAAGTGATGGATTATGCCGTTAACTCAGGTCTGATACCGGCTAACCCGGCGGCGAAGATCCGCAAAGCATTTCAGACGCCGGTGAAAACCCATATGCCGACCATCCGGCCAGAGGCATTACCTAGCCTGATGAAAACGCTATCGGTCGCCAGCATCGAGCTACAAACCCGGTTATTGATTGAATGGCAATTGTTGACCGTTGCTCGCCCGGCTGAAGCCGCAGAAACCCGCTGGAGCGAGATAGACCTTACGCAGAACACCTGGACAATCCCGGCAGGCCGCATGAAGATGCGCCGCGAGCACGTCATTCCCCTGCTCCCACAAGCGTTAGCCATTCTGGACGCCATGAAGCCAATCAGCGGGCACCGGGAATATCTGTTCCCTTCCGCTAAAGACCCCAAACAGCCAATGAACAGCCAAACCGCTAACGCCGCATTGCGTCGCATGGGCTACAAAGGCGTGCTGGTGTCCCACGGCTTGCGCGCTATCTTCAGTACCGCCGCCAACGAAGCAGGCTTCCCGCCAGACGTCATCGAAGCCGCGCTAGCTCACGTTGACACCAATGAAGTGCGCCGCGCTTACAACCGCTCCACCTATCTGGAGCAACGCAAGGTACTGATGTGCTGGTGGGGTGAGTTTGTTGAAACCGCCGCCACCGGTAAGGCGATGGCCGCAGACGGCGCAAAAGGGCTACGAGTGATTAACGCCTAATACTGTTTATTTATACAGTTATTTGTTGATTCCTGTTACAGCACTTCCTAAAATGGCGCTATCCGGTGAAAACCGATAGAAACTAGTACATTGCACTGGCCCTATCACCACGGGCCTTTGCATTCGACACTCTAGCCGAGGGAATATGCTGAAAATACCCAGACACATGCGGGGACTGCTCGAGGTCACAGCACAACAGGTTGCTAGCGTTATGGCATCGCAAGGTAACGAAGATGCGCCTGTCTCTTACTGCGTTGATGACTTCCTGCCTGACTCCGTTCCCTATTACCACCATGAAGCTGAAACCGAAAACTATCTACAAACCATTTTTCAGGCGGTCAGATTTGGCGTAATAAAACCGATCCGCGCCTCAGCGACGCACGCATGGGGCGACACCACCAACATATGGACAACCAAGATTGACGTAGACACTATCAATCAAAACACGGAAATTCACGATGCCACCTTCCTGGCTACCGAGATTTGGCCGTGGGCTAACCAATTACTTTCTGATGATTCACCCTGGTATAGCTTTTCCGATCCCAAAAAAGACACGCCATTACCAGAAAATTGGGGTGAATTCGCCAATCGTGATACCGCATTACTTCTTATCGCGGGTTTGGCAAAGGCGCTTGAAGGTAAAAGTGGTGGTGTTTATAAGTGGGGTAACAAACTGAACCAGAAAAAACTGGCGGAAGATGCAGCGCTTGCGGTGAGTTGCGCACTTGGCACCGGTGAACCCGACAAAACAGAATCTTTTCGTAAGTTAATTGGCGAAGCGCTGGCCGCCGTGTCGCTTAGCTCAGACGCATAATTGACGATCACAGACAGAGTAACGGCTAGATCAGATTCTGGCCGTTACCAAACCAACACCACTCATCACCTAACTCTATTTCTGACCCAGCCAACTATTTCCCCCGACTTACCACACTTTGACCGGTAATCCCGGTTAACTATTCGTACCGAACGGATAGCATCGGTTTTACTGGAGATCCTTGTTTATGAGTCTGTTAGAAAGAAAAATCCTGCTGAAAAAAGAAGTGAAAGCCATTTTGCGCGTCAGCTCTGACAGCAGCTTTCAGGAAATGATCAACGCCGGGGAATTCCCGAAAGGCTTTCGCATTGGCCTGCGCCGCGTAGGTTGGTTTGAAGATGAGGTTAACACCTGGCTGTCACAACGGATTGCTGAACGCGATCAGCAATCCGGGAATTAACCTGTCAGGCATAGGCGCGGAGGCTTAATAACACCGCCGTCGCCACCTTTTTGATCTTATTTCGATTCAATTACCGACTAACCGGAGTTTGACTCATGATGTCATCGCCATTTATGGCCGTTCGCGGCCAGGGGCTGACTTACGCCCAAAACAGAACAACGCCCTATTCTGCCAGCCACACCAGCGGTGCTTATTTTTTTGATTTCTCGCGCTTTTCAGCATCCAGCTTACGCCCGCAGGCATCCAGCACCCAGGCGGAAAAATTGGCGTTCGGGTTATCGGCTTTCTCCCGCTCTACGCTGGCGTCGATCTCGTCGATAAGTTCATGCGGAAAGCGAATTCCTTTTTTAATGGATTTATTGTTGTTATTACCGGTTGCCATGCCTAACTCCGTTAAAGAAGGTGATAACACTATACGTAAAGCGGTGAGGATTAAAAACCTTGACGTGTGCACACACCATAACTTAATGTGTGCGCACACCTTGGTTTCATTCAAGGTTGACATAACGAAGCCCGGCAGTGCAGCAACACATACCGGGCCTCTAACCGCAACGTTAAAAGGAGTAACGTCATGGCTGGTTTACAGTCTACCCAAACTCGCCCCAAATTTCAGTATCGCTTCCTGGCGCTGCGGCGTCACTCGCCAAATACTGCTCCCCGCCCGCTTGCCGTTGAAGCCCACAGCGAAGCCGAAGCCCGTCGCTATCTGGAGCCGGATTTTTATTCTGGTCTTTGCCGGTCGCCTGCCAGTTCAGGAGGTGCGCCATGTTTGATAACACCCCTCTGGAGCTGGAAGAAATTATCGACCAGTGCCGGGCGCTGGCGTATGCCATCGTCGAACTGGAGCAGCCAGAAGCCAAAGAGATCCTGATGTTTATCCTGTGGGAGCGCCTTGATTGCCTTTACCACACCCATTTGCAGGAGCAACAAACCCCGCTGATGCTGGAGGAGCGGGCCGATGCGTAATATCGACCTTATCCGCGACACCGCCAGTGCGGCGCAAGGGCGCTGGCGGGCGGTACTGGCCCAACTGGGGATTACGGTTCCCGACAATGCCCGCCAGCACGCCTCCTGCCCGGCGTGCGGCGGTAAAGACCGCTTCCGTTTTGATGATGACGGGCGCGGGGCGCATTTCTGTAACCAGTGCGGGGCCGGTGACGGTCTTGAACTGGTGCAGAAAGTCAGGCAGTGCGATATCACCGCTGCCGCCCGGCTGGTGGCGGAGGTGGTCGGCACGCTGCCAGCGTCTTCTGTCACCGCGCCAGCAGACGCCCCCGCCGCCAAACGTCAGCGCTTTCTGCAACGCTATCAGGCGCTGGCGCGTCAGGCCGTGCCGGGCGTATCGGCTTATCTGGCCGGGAAAGGGCTGGCAGCCACGTACCCGCTGCTACCGGATGGCCGCCTGTTGCTGGCGTTACAGACAGCGGAAGGCACCGTCACGGCAGCGCAGACCCTCGCCCCGGACGGTAAAAAGCGACTGCTGACCGATTCGGCCAAAACCGGCGCGTATCACCCGGTCACTGCGCCCACTCACCCCGACACGCTTATTCTGGCGGAAGGGCTGGCAACCGCGCTGAGTGTCAGCCAGATGAACCCAACGGCCATGACGGTGGCCGCCATCGACGCCGGAAACCTGCTGCCAGTGGCCCGCGCCTTGCGCACGCGCTTTCCCGCTGCCCGGCTGATAGTGGCGGCGGATAACGACACCGCACCGGGCAAGGCCAACACCGGCAAACAGTGGGCGGAGAAAGCCGCCCGCGAAGTGAACGGCTGGGTGGCCCTGCCGCCGACGGATGAAAAGGCTGACTGGGACGATTACCGCCAGCAGGCCGGTATCGAGGCGGCAACCCGCGCCTTTCAGGCATCGCTGTATCAACCGACCGACGACACCCCACCGGCCAGACGCGAGCCGCTGGCCCCGTTTGTGGACAGCCGCGCCACCGGGGTGTACTGGGTGACGCCCAAAGCCGACCGGGACAGTGGCGACATCATCCAGCACGAGCAGTGGTTATGCTCCCCGCTGGCGGTGGCGGGTGTCGGGCGCGATGACGCCGAGCAATACCTTATCCTGCGCTGGCAGCCTGCCGGAGCGACACAGGCCGTAACCGCTGCCCTGCCGCTGGCAGACGTGGGCGAGCGCGAAGGCTGGCGCACGCTCAAGGCGGGCGGTGTGACCGTCACCACCCGTCCCTACCTGCGCGCCATTCTGGCCGACTGGCTCCAGCGCCAGCACAGCGGCGAGGTCTGGCATATCGCCCACAGCACCGGCTGGCAGTGCGGCGCGTACCTGATGCCGGATGGCGAAGTCATCGGCACCCCGTCGCGCCCGGTACTGTTCCGGGGCCGCAGCGCTACCGCGTCCGGTTACGGCATCAGTGGCACGGCGGAAAGCTGGCGCGAGTCGGTGGCCCGGCTGGCATCCGGCAACCCGTCGATGATGACCGCCATTGCCGCCGCTCTGGCCGCGCCGCTGATTGGCCTGTCCGGTTCGGACGGCTTTGGGCTGCATTTCTATGAACAGTCGAGCGCCGGGAAAACCACCACCGCCAACGTCGCCACCAGCCTGTACGGTGACCCGCAGGCACTGAAGCTGACCTGGTACGGCACCGCGCTCGGTATCGCCAACGAAGCCGAAGCCCATAACGATGGCCTACTGCCGCTGGATGAAGTCGGCCAGGGAAGTGATGCGCGCTCGGTGTCCACCTCAGCCTACACGCTGTTTAACGGCGTCGGCAAATTGCAGGGCGCTCGGGAAGGCGGCAACCGGGAGCTGAAACGCTGGCGCACGGTGGCGATTAGCACCGGGGAAATGGACATGGAAACCTTTCTCGCCAGCGCAGGCATTCCCCCCAAAGCCGGGCAACTGGTGCGCCTGCTCAATCTGCCGCTGGAGAAGGCCCGGCAATTCCACGGCTACCCGGACGGCAAGGTGCACGCCGATGCGCTGAAAGCGGCGTATCGCACCCATTACGGCGCAGCCGGTCGGGCATGGATACGCTATCTGGCCGAACACCGCGAGGACGCCATACAGGCGGTAAGCGAGGCGGAAACCCGCTGGCGCAGCCTCATTCCTGCCGATTACGGCGAGCAGGTTCACCGGGTGGCGGAGCGCTTCGCCATTCTGGAAGCGGCGCTACTGGTGGGCCGGACCGTCACCGGCTGGGAGCCGCAGGCGTGCCGGGATGCGATACAGCACAGCTTCAATGCCTGGATTAAGGAATTCGGCACCGGCAACAAGGAGCACCAGCAAATCACCGCCCAGGCGGAAGCCTTTCTGAATACTTACGGCCTCAGCCGCTATGCACCAGTGGGGTATGACCCGCGTGATTTACCGATTCGGGAGCTGGCGGGCTACCGCGACAAGGGCAAACACGACGATGAACCGATGGTGTTCTACACCTTCCCGGCCACCTTTGAAGCGGAAATCGCCAGAGGGTTTAACGTGCGCCACTTTGCCCGCGTGCTGGCACAAAGCGGGATGCTGAAGCCCGGCGCAGACGGCAAACACACCCGTAAATCCATCCGGGTGGACGGTCGCCAGCCGCGTTTTTACGTGCTGATGTACCTGCCGGAAGAGGCGGAAACGACCGACTGACGCTAACGCGACGAACAACGGGGTTCACGTGGTTCAGGGGGTTCATGACAGGTAACTACCTGTTTTATCACTCAGTGAGTGAATTTTTTGAACCACCGGTGAACCCCGTTTTACCTGTTTTGAACCCCCATCCACTGAACCACCCGGTGAACCCCGTTTTACTGGCGGGAAGGGGTTCATTATCGGTGAATATTTCACCACTGTAAAATATAACCTAATGATTTTACATCACTAAAAAACTTAGCCTACTAACGTGAACCACAAAACCACCTGAACCACCGGCGCATGGTGTGTTATACGGCTGGCGTAAAAATCACGCCGACCGATGCCGCCTTACTCCATGCATCATAGAGAAATATAGAGGTTTTACGGTGAACGTCGGCAGGATGGCAGAAGATTGGAGTACCGCAATGAACGAGCGTAAAAGATTACTGAAGCGCTATCAGGCGCACCATGACCGCAAGATGGCCGAACACCGGGCCTGGGCCGCTACCGGCTATGACCCACAACACAGACCGCCGCTAGAGCCTTATCCTGATGAACTGCGCGGCCTGCAATGCTGCGCTACCACCCGTGCTGGCACACCCTGCAAACGCACGGACATTTACCGTAATGGCCGCTGCAAATACCACGGCGGCAAAAGTACCGGAGCCAAAACGCCGGAAGGCAAAGCCCGCCAGTTAGCAGGCTACCGCCGCTGGCTGGAGAACAAACGCAAAAACGAAGCCGCTACGGCATAACGTGCACAGTGGTTCGCACCAGCATTGGTGGGTGCGAACTGCGAACCTACTGGGAAATCGGCTAACATATTGTCATAGCTAAATTTTTCAAATTGACAGCAAATTGAAATCAATTTGTACGGCGTGGAAACATGCTAAGAAATGCTAAGGTTTTTTGCTTCCTAACTTACTTCATTCACCACAACCCGTATGGTGAGCGTTTAGCCTGGCAGCTCACAAACTAGAGCCGGTACGCAATAAAGTACGCAGCACCATGCGTCATCCTCAGTGCGTACCACAATGCAAGCATCCTACCCCATGCACTGTTAGCTTTTGTTAGTGTATTTCCTGTCTCGTCCTGCGCTAAACGTTCAACCTGCTGTCAGATAGGACAATTGTACAAAACGAAACTGAACGATAGCAATGTGCAAGCAACTGATATTCAATTGTATCAATAATTCAGATGTAGAAGAGAGTTTACAGCCTGTTCGAAGGCTGGCAATGTTATTATAAATAGTGTTTTCTCGTGCCCATGCTGCTACATTTTTAAAAAAGATGAGAGTCTTTTTTTAAAATTTAAAACAGCCTCAAAATTATCTTTTTCTGCAATTGCGAAAATTTTTTCCATATCAAACCCTGTCCTTTTAATTAATCTCTCAAAGTATTTTTTATTTCTTTTTTCAGGTTTTCCTTTTAACTTTCCAACAAAAGGTAGTTTATATTTTTGATCTGAGTATTTTTTAAAAATTTCTTTTTCAATTGACTCGAAAGGTAAAAAAAGCAACTTGGATGCAATGTCTTTGTTTTTTTCTAAAATGTTAGATCTAACGTCTCCATCTAAAACAACCAGCACCTTCTCATCTCTCTCACACAGAAAAGACTCTTTCTTGTTTCCCCTATAAAAATCAATAACATTCTCGCAGCCACCTATGCTAATAACCTCAATTTTTTCTTTTTTGTTGAATCTTGACTCATTTATGATTTCTTGCATTTTCATTTCAATATATTCTTTTAAAACTGAGTCTTCGGTTAGAATGTATTTATCGCTGCCCTTAAACTCAAACATAACTCCTTTTATATAACTGTAGCCCCTTTTTTTTAGGTCAACGGTTCCGTTTGAATTTTCGAGATAATAAATATCTATGCCAATGTCATCAATGGATTTTAACATTGCAAGAGAGTGTGTTGTAAATATAAAAAACTTTCCACTTTCTTCGCTAGATCTCTTGATGAGCTTCACAAGTCTTATTTGGGCATATGAATCTAACGACATATCTATTTCATCTATTATAATCAGCTTTGTATCTGAATTTATTATTCTAAATATATTAATTACAAAATATTCCCCGGAGCTGAAATAGTCCTCTCGGATATAGTTAGTAGTACCAACTATCCTGAAGAAATATTCTTCTCCATTTATCTCTACCGATTTCAGGTCGGAGAAGTTTTTATAAGGATATATAAAATTCAAAAATTCAATCAATTTATCGGGACTTGAATATTCGCGAAATGCTATTTTAATTCTTAAGCTTCCGTCTATTTCATTCAATCTTGAATATGAACCATAACGTTTTCCATATGGTACTGGAAGTTCGACAACGCCTAAATTTTTTTGATTTATAATGCTTTTGCAATCTATTTGATTGATAGAGGAATTGTATTTATATTCGTAATGATCATCATCGATATCTATCAACAATTCACTGTTTGCATTGAATATAAATGGGTTGGATGTTTTTACAAAAATAGTTGGCTGGAATAAAATCCCCATTGATTTTATTAAAGTTGTTTTCCCAATCCCATTATGACTAACAATGCAAAATATTTTACTTTCACTAAAATCAAAGCTTGCATTTAGATTAGATAGATGCTGTATTTTACTTATTGATAATTCGAATTTCATTTTACAAGGCTCTTCCTAAGAAACATTTCCACTATAGTTGAACCATACTTTCTTTTCAGTTTGTTTATATAACCATCGTCAATCGTACTTATGTAATTAATCATGCCTGATAAGTATCTTTTTATTTCTATTAGCTCTGGCTCTTGAGAGTTAACGTTATTTAATTTTGATATATAATGTAACTTTGTTTCAATATTGTTTTTATCGTTTTGTCGACAGATATATATCCATCAGGCATAATGCTGACCCCCATGATTTTTCTGACACCACCTTTTTTTAAAAGTTTGGTCTTATCAAAATTTAAAACAAACGAATCGCATTCAGAGTTTATTATGCCTTGAACAGTAGTGAATATATCTTTTTTATGGATTTCGCTCTCTGAGGATATGATTATATCATCAGAATATCGTGTATATATATATCCATTAGATATGCTAAATGATTTCAATTTCTTATCAGCATCACTAAAAAGGATATTACTTAACGAAGGAGATGTAGAAAAACCTACTGGTAAAAAATCATTATAACTTACAAGCTCAACTATTTTGAATAAATATTCATTAATGTCTGATATGATAAATTCTTTAAAAACACTTTCTAACTTACTTTCGATGAAATCACGATTGAAAGAAGGGAAGAAGTTCTTAATGTCTGTTTTAAATATAAATGGATTCGCTCTGTGCGGATAAACACAATCAAATACGTTAACTTTTTTTCTATAAGAAAAGACAACATCATCCATGATGTCAACCCTGTTAAAGATAGCCTCATTAAGGAAGCGATGAAGCAATCGAAGTTTATTAAAACCTTTTTATATGCTACTATTTCTCTACCCCTGAAAATCTTTTTCTCCAAATACTCCATCTTATTCAAATTGAAAAAATCATTAAAATCCATTGAGTTATTGAAATAAATATCAAATATTTCTTTTATCTTTATGCTCATGAGGCACCACTAATTTTTATCATTTTATATAGATATCATACCTATATCTGGTTTGGAAAGACACTTTGATGTGAGATGTATGGGTAGCTGGTATGATACATACAAAAACCGCCTCGTTACATCGTAGGTTTTTCAACTAACTACGAGTAAGCGAAGCGGCATTGTAAGTGCATTAAAGCCTGTAGAGGCCGTTGTCAATTGACCGGAGATTCTCACTAGTCACGGCATGGATTTAGTATAATCCAAAAAAGCCACATGTAAAGTATTTGGAGGTTTGAGAACTCCGGCTTTGGCGCAATTACCCTCTGTAAAGATAGTTGTCACCCCATCGAAAACACCAATGACAGGATGGGAATAGATCGTGAAGCGTATTTCAGACTATGCCAGTCAGCCAAGCACAACGCCCTGAACGCTGGTCATGCAGGGCACGGAACTGGCCCCCTGCTTAGGCGAGGCCATGCTGAATCCAGAACGGGAAATACAGACAACCTAAATTAACCGGGGCCAACTATCTTGACACTTGCCGGGCTGAAAGAACTTTGATTGCACACCATGACAGCTCAATCTGAATTGCACAATGCGCAACCCAAGTGCGCAAAACGAAACCGAACGGTAGCCATTCGCAAATCGGACTCTAGCCCTTGCTATGACTGGATTTGGCAGATATTGCGCACCGGTTTCCATTTTTGCCAGAATCATATTATTTCGTATTCAGATTGCGAACTCTGCGCATGTTGATGCGCACTGGAGGCGGATAATGCGTGACCAGACGAGAAGTTACACCACCGATTTGCCGCGTATTAACCTGCAATTTCTCGCCCATTTGCGCGATAAGTTGGGCAATGCAGCACCCAATACGCAGGTTTACTGCGACACAGAGAGCGGAAGACTCTATTTATCACGATATTCAGATGGCTACAGCGCCACCATTAACGGTGTCACGCGAAGGATCGGTATTACGGCCACACGCATGGGGTATGGTGTACGTGAATGGTATGTTTGCCCCCACTGTGGCGAACGGGCAGCAAAACTGTATATCGGGTGTAAAGATATCGGCTGCCGAAAATGCTGGCATCTTCATTACGCCAGTCAAAGCAAAGACGAAGCCGACCGTTTATTACTGAGTGCGCGCAAGCAGCGCCGGGCAATTTGGGGTGATGATTTCCCACCCGCAGACAACCTGCTTAACCACGCCCGGTGGCTTGCAAAGCCAGCCCGGATGCGCTGGGAAACCTTTGAAAGAAAGTTAGCCAGGTTGATAAAAACCGAAACCGCATATTGGCGGGTGTCAGATGCGAAAATGACAAGAATGACAAAAAACCTCATTCAGCGGTATGAGAAATGGTGTACATCGTTCATAGATTAGTAGCGATGTACCCTGAATCTACCGCTATCTGATATTAAAAAACAGGCAGCCAGCAGCAAGGATTAACTATGTCTGGACTATTTAACACGCTCGATTCATCCAATATGTTCGTGCATCTTCAGAAAAAATGGGAGTCGTTTTACCACCACCCTTCAGAAGAAAGGCTGATTGATACGCTGCTCCCGCTGTACCACCTCAGGGAATGGATATGCCCAGGTGGCTCAGCAAGCTACAAAAACAAGTATGAGTTATCAGCCGAAGAAAAATTACACAGTTTTCTGTATACCTATCCACCCTATGAGGTAGTCAGAGAGCTTTGCAATCGAACGAAGCATTTCAAGAAACAAAACGGCGATATAAATTTGAACGTCATTAAAGGGGCTAGAACAGGGCTGATGAGGGTAGCTGACGCCCTAGGATCAACGTACTTTACCGTTGATGGAGTTGATATCCGGGATATCTTTATGGCTGTTTACAGGGTCTATTACCAATATTTTGAGGCAGTGAAACAAGGGAAGCATCCTTCATTTACCCCGTCTGACAGTGAAGGTTGTTAGTCGAACGCTGAAGAGGTGTACCTGTTTTTATGGTGCCCGTTTCAACGTGATTTTTCTCTATGGGACTACGATTGGGACTACAATGTTAAATTGTAAAAAACAAAAACAATTAAAATCAATAATATGAGTGATAAATTCAATTTCTCTCGGGGAAGTACCGGTTACTGACGGAAACCCCACAGAAACCCGCATCCTCTCTGAGTTTGCGGGTTTTTTGTTGCCTGTTATCTGCCGGTGTCCTGCGTTTACAGCCGGAAACTTTGGCGCCCCTTAAGTGGAAATCGCTTTAAAAACGCAACGGACACACGGTTGCCCCCTTCTTTTCTCCTGCTGACTTGCTCCATTCGCCCACAGAAACCACGATGTATGCAAAATCAACACTATAGTTACCGCACCACCCCGAGTCCTCTCCCACCGTGTCAAAAACAACACCATTCAGATCTTACGCATTTTCCACACCCACCGGCGTTTAGCATCCAATGGGCGAGCGTTTAGCTTGCCCGTTCACCAGCGATAGCAAAACGGTACGCAATCAAGTACGCAGCATCATGCGTCATTTCAGTGCGTACCACGGTGCAAGCATCTTTTCCCGAAAGGAAGGTTAAAGCGGTGAAATAGCTTCCACGACATGCTGAAAAACGTAAGGGTCGGAAAGGAGCCCAAACTGTTCATCATCCGGGTAAGTCACCGCCACATGGTAGTTTTCTCCAGCAAATGCCTTTACCGACTGCAAATCCTGCCAGTAAGTTGCCAAAAAGAAATGCGCCCACTCCCCCTGAATTTCCCTGCGCACAAGCGCGCCCCGATTCCCCGGTATACTCTTTGAATGCTCCACCCCCGTCCTCTCCAGATGTTTCGCAAACCCCTCCGAATGCTCAAGTGGAACACAGCCGTGCCAAGTTCTTACAATCATTAGCTTTTCCTTTTTTGTGGTAGACACATCACCCTGCCACTGGATGGCGCCTAATCGGTTGATTTCCGAAGAGCACGCTCCGGTAGTTCGACATATCTCTATTGTGACGGCACAGGCAGTTGTACCCCTGATGTCGTTCAGCGTCTCGCGCTATACCGATCGTTTACCGGCTGCGTTCAGAACGTAAACGCGCTGTGCTGTAGTCATCGGCTAACCTATTGGCGGTTTTCAGTTCGAGTGGATGCTTGCCGCGCCTGACAAACGACCGAATCAGGCACCGGCTAACCAACGTCACACCCGGTGTAATAAAAACCCCGCCACGCTCATTTTTCGAATGATGTTTCCTTTTAAACACACGATGGGCATATCCATAACATTTTTTAAAATTAATACGTTAAATATCAATCAATGAAATAATTCAACGCCTCTCGTGCGCTTTTTTCGCCCATATCGTCAATAATCACAGCGGTATGGCAGAAAAGGAGCCCGTATGTTCCCCAACGAATGGTTATGGCGCAATAAACTGATCGCTCTGTTGGTTTTGGTGATTGTCATTGAGCTGGTGCTATTTCTGGTTCCGTGGGAGCGCTTTTGAATAACCCGGCAGTTCACCCGTTATTCCCGCGATTGCAGGGCGAAGAAATCGTTCAGCGCAGCCAACTCCCGACGTAAGATAGAGCGCAGCTGTGTCTATATACGCACCCCGTGACGAAGGCGGCTGAACCCGCCCGCGCTGCGGCCCACGAAAGACACAGCCAATTGCCGGCCCGGTGGTTTCTGCATCCCCCGTCTGGCGGGCGCCACGTCGATTATTCATCAACACCGCACATCATGAGGATGTCATGAACAGGCTACAAAAACCCCTGCTGGCTCTTACCCTGTCGCTACTGTCACTGACGGCGGTTGCAGCGGACGGCTATAAAGATATGAAATTCGGTTCATCGTACAGCACCATTAAACAGCAGGCGGATTGTTCACTGAGCGGGCCGGAAACCGTTGACGGCATGTCGGTCTACAGCTGCAAAAATTTTGTTTTCGGCAGCAAAAAAACGCTGGCGATGTTCGGCTTCAACAACGATAAGTTCGTCCGCCTGGCCATCTCCGTCACCATGGATGATCTGCCCTCGGTGGTTGAAGGGCTGAAAAGCAAATACGGCATGACGACGCCGTTATCATCCGCCGACATCAACACCTTCATGAATACGCCGAACAGCCGCGTCGTCGCCCGATTCGATAAAAACCACATCACGCTGGTCTTCGATAACGATGCCAACGGCCAAAAAACCATCTTTCTGGTGTACACCGCGGATAACTACAGCTCCGCAGGGACTGGCAGCTCAAGCAGTTCCAGCGTCTCCAAAAACGATCTCTAATCCAGGCTCTGTCTGTTACCACGCCGGTCAGCCGCCGGCGTGATACCATCCCCACAGTTTCACCAGCAGCAACGCCGCCACGCACCAGCATGCTACCGCCAGCAACAACGCCTGGGGCAGGCGCAGTACACCGCTTAGAAAATAGAGCGAAATCATGTAAATCAGATACGGGATCACCGCCCAGATGCCAAACAGAATCGTGGTGCGCAGCGCGTCCGTTCCCCGTTCAGCACCGACGATGTAATGCGCTATCAGCGCAAACGTCGGGAACAGCGGCACCAGCCCGGCAATATAATAATTACGGGTTTTGGCCAGCACCCCAATCAACACCACCACGACCGCCCCTAACACTGCCTTAATCAATAACGCCATATCATCCTTCCGTTGTCTCTTGTTCCGGCCTGGCGACACTATCGCTCAGCAACACCATCGCTCAGCAACACCACCGCCCGGCAACACCCGCGCTCAACAACCTCGCCACAAAGCACAGCCGACTGACGCCGTGTCCGCACACGTCGGTATCTTACCGCGGTAAGTCATTGACAGCCCGGACTTTGCATTTTTTCACCACAGCACGCAGGCCGGGCAAGGCCGATGCCGCGCGCCAAAGACCGCAGATTAAACAGGGTATCGAATATCAAAACCGGCAGGTGCCTATAGCGAGGGGGTAAACATGATTGGACAGGGCAAGCGCACAGAAACCTTCGGTTCCCAGCACCTACCCTGCTCGTTTCAGGACATAAACAGCGATTACGGTTGGGGCGATCACCCCATCAATTTACCCGTGACGATGTTCATCAATGGGTATGGTCGAACGTCTGAGACGTGGCTTTGCCGCGATTCTCTATGGCGATCTTTTTCGGCTTTTCGCTTTCCGGAATGTCCTGCAACAGATTGACCGTCAACAGGCCGTTTTCCAGATGCGCGCTTTCCACTTTCATATGCGCCGGCAGCGTATAGCTGACGCTGAAGTCGGTATGGTTGATGCCGCGATACAACCATCCTTCCTTCTCTTCTTTCTTCACGTCATCCTTGCGTTTCCCGCTGATGGTCAACTGACCGCCGGCGGCGCTGATTTCCAGATCCTCTTCCCGCCAGCCCGGTACGCTGAGTGTAATGCCATAATGGCTGGCATCTATCTGGCGGATGTCATAACCGGGAGCGGTGGCTAACGGCGTATCCCCCGTCAATTGGCTGAACAGCCGGTCGATACGGTTGAAACGGTCGGAAAACAGGGAATCCGCGAAAGCGGGGAGTAAAGACACAGGTTTGAATGCCATGGTTAACCTCCTGAGTATCCTAAAGTCGTTCCCGACACATACCGGAACACGACCTGATGCACATTCAAAAAGTACCAACCGCAAGGCAGCAACATTGTCTTGCATTCATAATCCCATATAGATCCAACGCCGTTTTTTTCAAGTCCGTTACCCCAAAAAACATGCCGGGCTAATGGTTGCCCGTTCACGATCGGTGACGACAGCCCCCTCAGGGCGGGCTCCCGAAGAAGCCCTCCTGCCTATTCGCTGCGCAACCGGCAGACATGACACCGCGTTAAACCGCCTGCCGACGCAAAACGCCGTACAACAACAATGCGATAAGGAAAGTCAGCGGCGCGGATAACGACTGCATCAGCGGCGTACCGTGCATCAGGATAATGCCGACCACCACGCTGAAAAACCAGGCGCTCAACCCCACCAGATTGAAGGTGGCCGGCGTCTCCGGGCTCGACTGCGGCCGTGCGAGAAAAATATGCGCCAGCGCCACGCCGACCCACGCCACCACAAACACCCCCTGATAGGCCAGCGCCTGCAAAATATAGGCGAAGACATCCGCCAGCATCAGCACATACACGGCGGCCCCCGCAACGCAGGCCCAGACGATTTTGCGGTAACGCAACCGGAACAGGCGATCGAAAAACACCTGCATATTCATGGTGGCGAGGTAGTAATTAGCCGTGTTGATGCGCGTCTGCGTGACCCACACGAACAGCAACCCCCAAAATCCCAACAGATTGAGAATATTGACCACCACCGCCGTTTCGCTCACCCCATTCTGCTGAGCGAAGCTGCTCACCAGATAGATGCCGGCGATGCCGTTCAGCAGAAAAGTGATCACATAAAACGGCATGCCGAAGTTGACGCGGGCATGGTAATCGCTGTCTTCATGGCGGCCGAAACGCGCATAGTCGAAGGTGTACATCATCAAAATCCACACCCCCATGTAATACGTGAAGCAGTTCCACCAACCGTACTGGGGCGGCTCGGCCGGGCCGAAGGAGAGCCACTGCGGCTGATAACCGTAATGGCCGATGGACACCGCTACCGTCACGCCCAACCCCAGCAAATAGAACGGCAGCAGTACGCCGTTGAACTTGTCCAGCCAGTGCTGCACGCTGCCGAAAATCAGCGGCACGCTATAAAGCACCACCACCAGCGCCGCCCAGTGATAGGGCAACTGCGGAAACAGATGATTAATGGCAAAGGCGATGACCGAACCTTCAAACACCGCGTAGTAAATCGCGGTGGAAAAGAAAATCAGCGTCGCCAACGCCGAACCGACGCGGCCGAACAACTGGCCGGAAAACGCCGCCACCGACAGGCCGCTGCGGATGGCGAAGCGGCTGATCACCGCGTTGATCAACCCATAGCACACCACCGACAACGCCATACCGATGATGGCGTTACGCGCGCCGTAATTCAGCGCCAGCGACGCGCCCACCACAATATAGAAAATGGCGCTGCATACCGCCCACCATGCCATCGTCAGGGAGAGTTTCCCCATCCGCTCCGCAACCGTCACGGTTTCGGCGGGCGTATTCACGGCCCCCTGAACTTGAGATAAGTCAGTCATCGCACAACCTCCAGATACCGATATCAACGAGTAAAGGCCGAACGATCCCGCCATGCTGAACCCGTCAGCACGGTAGGCGATGACGTCCGGGGTGTCAGACGGTTATCCGCCACGGCGCCGGGTGTTGGCTGCTATGCCATGGCGAAAACCGGATCAGTGAGTCAACAAATGCGCCAGTCGCGCCAGTCGGCGCTGATAATGCTGGCGCGCCGCCAGCGCCTGCTCCATCGTCACCGGCACGAAACGCACCCGATGATGGGGTTGCAGTTGCCCGACGATATCCAGATCGACGCTAATCACCGTCCCCAGCGTCATATACCCGCCGCCGGAGACCGCGTCGCGCAACAAAATGATCGGCTCCAACCCGCCCGGCACCTGCACCGACCCGATGGGATAACAGGCATCGACGATATTCGACGGGTCGGAACCGGCGCCAAACGGCGGCGTGCGTGGTTCGAACGCCAGCGGCGCGCCGCCCTTGAGGCGATAGCCGATGCGGTCTGCTTCGGTGCCGACCGTCCACTCATCGGCAAAAAAACGCGCGACCGCCGCCGGCGTCAGCCGATGGATATACAAACCGGGCACCATGCGCAGCGTCACCGACTTCTCCAGCACCGGCAGGCAATCCGCCGGCACCGTGGTTCCCGCTCTCGACGGGTAAGCCGCGGTTCCTAGCGGCAACGCATCATTGGCCGCCAGCCGCCGTCCCTGATAACCGCCCAACGCGCCCAAGGTATAGGTGGAACGGCTGCCCAACGCTTCCGGCACCGCAATACCGCCCGCCACCGCCAGATAAGCCCGGCAGCCCGCCGATGCGGGCCCGAAACGCAGCACCTGGCCGGCACGCACGGCAAAGGCGGTATCCAGCGGCATCTCCATACCGTCCAGCACCGGTTTCATGCGCGCGCCGCTGACCGCGACGGTTGCCTCGCCGGCGAACTGTAGCTCCGGCCCCAGTAGCGTCATTTCCAGCACCGCCGCATCCGCTGCGTTACCCACCAGCAGATTGGCAAGCCGCAGCGAGTATTGATCCAGCCCGCCGGACGGCGGAATGCCCAGATGGTAAAACCCTTCACGGCCGCCGTCCTGCACCGACGTCGCCAACCCCGGTTTGATGACATTAATCTGCATACAGCACCCCCTGAAGGTAGTGTTTGTAACCGGCGGGATCGGCGAGAAACACATCCAGCTCAAACGTCACCGGTCGGATGCGCAGGCTGAACGCCCCCGCCTCCACCGCGCTGACATCCTGCTGGTAACGCGCCAGATCGATCGGCGTGAACTGTACGATGTCGCCGGCGCGGAAAAACACCATCGACGATTGCAGATAGTCGAGACGCTGCGCCGGATCGTAGATCGGCGCAGGCGTCACGCCGAACAACTGATATCCCCCCGCGCCGCGTACCGAGTAGATACAGCCGAAACAGCCGCCGTGTCCCAACGCCAGTTTGGGCGTATCGGTACGCGGGCGCAGGTACTTCGGCACCTGGATCTGCTGCGGGCGATCCACCATCTGGTACATGAACGGCAGCCCGGCGACGAACCCGACCATCGAGACAAACCACGGCGTACCGCTGTGCGCCTCGATAAAGGCCGCTACATCCTGATAACCGTTGATACGGGCGGCGTATTCCAAATCCGTGGCGTCCGGCTCCTGATGCCGGTCGCGAAACCGCATCAAGGTGTCGTGCGTCCAGGGGTCGTTGTACAGCACCGGAATTTCGATGATGCGCGTCTCCAACCGCGTCATATGCTGCGCCTGAAGCTCCCGCTGTTTCACCTGTTCCAGCAGCGCCGACGGCGCCACCACATCCGGATTGAAACGAATCTGAAACGACGCATTCGCCAGACAAATATCCAGCACGCCGGGGATCGCCTGCTGTTCCAGCGCCCGGGTCATCGCCAGCCCGCGGAAAAACGCGGACAACGACATGGCCTCGTCGATCTCGGCGAACAGATGCTCATCACCGCCGAAGGTATAACGGATCTCGCGCGCATCCATCTCAGCGTCCTCCCCGGCAAACCTGAACGGGCTGGCTATCGTCGGCCAGCAGCCATTGTTCCAGCGAGGTGGTATCAAACCGGCCGGCGCGCAGGCGCGAGTCCGCCAATAACCATTGATGCAACGATTGGGTGGTGGTGACGCCGCTAATCCGTAGTTGTCGCAGCGCCTGCTCGGCACGGTTGAGCGTCTGTGGGCGATCCTCGCCGTAGACCACCAATTTGGCCAGCAGCGAATCGTAATACGGCGGCACCTTGTAGCCGTTGAACAGATGGCTGTCGATACGGATCCCGTCGCCCTGCGGCCAGACAATCTTTTCCACTACGCCGGGGCAGGGAAAGAAGTTGCGCGCCGGATCTTCGGCGTTGATGCGCATTTCGCAGGCGCAGCCCGACAACACGATATCCTGCTGACGTAAACCGAGCGGTTCACCGCCGGCAATGCGCAGCATCCACTGCACCAGATCGATGCCAGTGACCATTTCCGTCACCGGGTGCTCCACCTGAATACGGGTGTTCATCTCGATGAAATAGAAGGCGTCGCGTTCGGCGTCGTACAGATATTCCAGCGTACCGGCGCTGCGGTAGCGCAACTGCCGCGCCAGTTGCAACGCGCTCAGACACAGCGCCTCGCGCTGCTGCGTGTTCAGCGCGGCGGACGGCGCCTCCTCGAACACTTTCTGCCGACGACGCTGCAACGAGCACTCGCGTTCGTACAGGTGCACGGCCTGTTCGCCATCCCCCAGGATCTGTACCTCGATATGACGGGCATGCTGAATAAACCGTTCCAGATACACCTCGCCGCTGCCAAACGCCGCCCGGGCTTCACTCTGGGCGATCGGAAACTCCCGCGCCAGCTCATCGGCGTTGCGCACCACCCGGATACCGCGGCCACCGCCGCCCGCCGCCGCCTTGACCAACAGCGGATAGCCGATCTCCTGCGCGCAGCGCTTTGCGTCCTCCAGCGAGTGCAGCGCATCGGAACCGGGCACCACCGGCACCCCCGCCGCCTGCGCGGTGCGGCGCGCCATCGCTTTATCCCCCATCAGGCGGATCGTCTCCGCCGTCGGGCCGACGAAAATCAGACCGGCCTGCTCCACCGCTTCGGCGAAGGCGGCGTTTTCAGCAAGAAAACCATACCCCGGATGAATGGCGTCGACGCCGTGCGTCTGCGCCGCCCGCAGCAGTGCGTCCTGATTCAGATAGCTCTGGTCAGCCCGTGCCGGCCCTAAAATACAGACTTCATCCGCCAGACGCGCCGGCAGCGCATCGGCATCCGCCTCGCTGCACGCCGCCACGGTGGCAATTCCCAGGTTGCGGGCGGCATGAATGATACGAACGGCGATCTCGCCCCGGTTGGCAATAAGCAGTTTTTTGATCGGCTGATGCATTTCCGCCTCCTCTTCTCTTTAACCTGACGCCGCAGGCGAAAACAGTTATCTATCGGTTTTTATGATGGCTATTACCTGGCCCGGTTCGAGCGCATCGCCGTTATTTACGCAGAAAGAAATCAATTCACCGTCCTGCTCAGCATAAACTTCACTAAACTGTTTCATCACTTCAATCAGCCCAATAACCGTATTGGCACTGACCGGTTGATTCTCCTGAATAAACAGCGGCGCATCCGGCGCGGGTTGACGATAAAAAATACCCGGCAAAGGAGAGCAGACTTCATAATTTTTCATTACCACAACCCCTTATAATTATTTATTAATAACCGATTCAGATAAATAACGCCGCAAAGGAGAACAGACTTGGATATTGGCCTCTGCCAACGCTTCGCGCGTCTGTTTGATTAATGCCAATGCCCCCGGCGTATCGCTATGAATACAAATTGAGTCGAATTCAATATTAATCTCCATCCCCTCGACGGTGGTGACTTTCCCCTCGCGGCAGGCACGAACCACCCGGGCGGCGACATGCTGCGGATCCAGCGCCTCAACCCGGCGGGTAAACACGATAGAACCGCTGACGTCATACTCCCTATCACCATAAAATTCACAAATAACAGGGTGTTGCAGAGCAACCGCTTCCTGCCAGACCATCGAGCCGTGCATGCAGTACAGGCGTAAGGTCGGGTCGAGACGGTGTAATGTCTCAACAAACAACCGCGCCGCATCCCGATCGCGGGCCAGATGCATATACAGCGCGCCATGCGGTTTGACATGCTGCAACGGCAATACCGACAGGCGCGAAAATTCCCGTAATGCACCGATCTGATAAATAATGTCATTCACTATTTCGTGCGGTTGTACATTAATATGACGCCGACCAAAACCGACGAAATCCCGGAATCCCGGATGCGCGCCAACAGCAACTTGATGATATTTCGCCAATTCAATGGTGTGCCGCATGATATTGGGATCGCCGGCATGAAAACCGGTGGCAATATTTGCCGAGCTGATGTAATTCATTATTTCTTTATCAACATCATCACCTATTTTCCACGGCCCAACGTTTTCGCCCATATCGGAATTCAGATCGATTTCATATTTCATAATTATTTCTTATTTGTGACGTACATGTTTAAAAATAATATAGGGTCACTTTTTTCCATTCGGAAAGACGTATTTTTCGATGACTGACTATCTGAAAAACAGAACGCTTGTTGCGGAGAACCTCATGATTACGCTGCGTCAGATTCGCTACTTCGTCGCCACCGCCGAGATGGGGCAGATCTCTCAGGCCGCCATTCAACTCAACATTTCGCAATCCGCGGTCACTACCGCGATTCAGGAGCTGGAGGGCATGCTGGGCAAAGCGTTGTTCCAGCGTTCAGTGCACGGCATGACGCTGACGGAAAATGGGAACTACTTTCTCAACCACGCCTACGCCATCCTGCGCAGCGTCGACGACGCCACCAACATTCCGCTCACCGACGACCGGATGAAAGGGTCGCTAAACATGGCCGCCAGCTATACCGTGATGGGTTACTTCCTGCCCTTCCATCTGCAACGCCTGTCCTATGGTTTTCCCCACCTCACCCTCAATCTGAATGAACGGGAACGCAGCGATATCGAACGGGGGTTGCTCGACCGCTCGCTGGATCTGTCGCTGGTGCTGACCGCCAACCTGACTCACCCCGCCATCACCGCCGAGACGTTGTTCAACTCAGAGCGCCGCCTGTGGCTGCCCAGCCGCCATCCGTTGTGCGACCAACCGGAGGTCAGCCTGGCGGATGTGGCGAACGAACCCTTTATCATGCTGACCGTCGATGAAGCGGATCACAGCGCCATGCGCTATTGGGAACAGAGCGGGCACCGCCCGAAAGTGATGCTGCGCACCAGTTCCGTGGAGGCGGTACGCAGCATGGTGGCGAATGGGCTGGGCGTGGCGATCCTGTCGGATCTGGTGTACCGCCCCTGGTCGCTGGAGGGACGGCGGATTGAAACCCGCTCGCTGACGGATCGGGTACACCCGATGAGCGTCGGGCTGGCCTGGTATCGCGACGCCGACTTCACGCCGGCGATGCAGGCCATCAGGGAGTATTTCCGTAATGTCTTTTTGACGCCGCAGTTGGCGTCGACGCGGCGTTAAGCCGGGCGCGGCGTGAAACGCAGCGCCATCAGCATCAAGCCGATAACCCCCACGCCCATAATGACCCAGGCGCTCTCCAGGCCGTGGGTATGCTGGCGGATAAACCCGGCCAGCAACGGCATCAGGCTGGCGATCAGATAGCCCCCGCCCTGCACGAAGCCCATCAGCGATCCGGCCTGTTGCGCGTTTTCCACATGATCCAGCGCGATAATCAACGACAGTGGAAACAACGCGCCGATCCCCAGCCCCAATGCCAGCATGATGGGGATCACCAGCGCCTGCGGCGCCAGCAGCAGCCCGATCAACCCCAGCAGCAGCAGCGCCAGCACCGGCAACAACAGATAACGCCGATCAGGAAAACGGTTGATCAGCGCGGAAACCAGCAAACCAGCCATCACTTCCGTCAGCGTCAACCCACCCAGCAGCAACCCGCTACGCACCGGGCTCACCCCCAGTTGTACGTAGTAAGGCGGCAGCCAGGCCAGCACCAGCGTATAGGCGGCGGTGCCTACGCCGAAGAAAACCATCAGCGCCCAGCTGCGGTTGAGGGGCGCTTCGACTTTCCGCATCCTGCGCTCTTCCGGCTGGAACGAAACGGTGATCAACCATGCTATCACCGCCACCGTCGCCAGCACGCTCCAGGAGGACAACGCGCCGTCCCAGCCAATACGTGCCGCCATCGGCGAAGCACTGGCGGCCGCCATCGCCGCACCGCCCATGATGGCGGTGGTATACAGCCCCATCAACCGACTGCTCTGGGTACTGAAGCAATGGCGGATGAAAGAGGGCACCAGCGCCTGGATCAACGCAATCCCCATACCCGCCAGCGCCGCCGTAAACAGCAGCCCCGCCGCATCGTTCAGCCAGGCGCGCAGCAGACAGGCCACCGCAATCCCGATAATGCCGAAGCCGATGCCGCGGTGCTCGCCCAGCCACGACTGCAACCAGCCGCCGGCCAGCGCGCACAGCCCCATCGCGAAAACCGGCAGGGTGGTCAGCAGACCGGCTTCGGCATCGCTCATCCCCGTCGCCGACTGAATCTGATTCAGTAGCGGCCCGATCCCCGCCAGCACCGGGCGAAGGTTCAATCCCAGCAAAATAATGGTCAACATGGCGAAAAATGGTGATCCTGAACGGACGGTGGTCGTCATAACATTCCCTTATTGGCATGGCAGCTTATTACGTTCTAGAATATCTTTACACAAAGTATCTTAACGTCAAGATAAATAACGCTCATGAAAACTCGCGCTGATACCGCCTATGAACAATGGCGACGTGAACGACCGGATATCGACCCGTTTCCGATGCGGGTCACTGGCAGGCTCTTCGAAGCTGCGCTGCGTCTGGAACGGGATAACCTCAACCCGCTGTTTGCCCGGCACGAGCTGCGCCCCGGTGAATTTGACGTGCTGGCGACGTTGCGCCGCGCCGGCGCGCCCTATGCGCTGACGCCGACACAGTTGTACGAAGCATTGTTGATCTCGTCCGGCGGCATGACCAACCGTCTCGACCGCCTGGAACAGGCGAAACTGGTAGAACGACGCCGTAATCCGCAGGATCGACGCGGCACGTTGGTGGTGCTGACCGACAAAGGGTTTGATGTTATGGAGGCGCTGCTGGAACGGCATGTGGAGAATGAACGACAGTTGCTGTCGTCGCTGAGCGAAGAAGAGCAGCGGCTGCTGGATGGACTGCTCGCCAAACTGCTCGCCGGTTTACCCACGGCATAAGAAGCGTTGACCACGCTTTGCAACGGCATCCACGTCAACCGGTGACGAGCGGGCATCTGGGCGCACCCATAAAAAAATCCGCTCCGAAGAGCGGATTTTTCAGGACACGCAAGCGGATCAGAAACGATAACCTACGCCGACGTTCCAGCTGCCTACGTCAACGCTGCGGATGCGGCTCTGTTCGTAACCAACATCAAATGCAACGTCTTTAACCGGATTGAACTGCAGACCGGCGCCGTATACAAAACCGGCATCGCTGTTGCTGTGATTAGCATCACCGCTGGTTTCATTGTTGGTGAACTTGGCGGCACTCACGCCCACCACGCCATAGATGCTGGCCCAATCAGCAAAGCGGTAGGTCGGGCCTGCGCTGAAGCCGTAATACTGCGCTTTGTGATAAACATCGTCAGACGTGTTGCTATCTTGCAAATACGTGAAAGAACCGATAACGCCCAGTTGGCTGTCATCGAATTCATAACGGTATTTCAGGTTGAAACCCGGCAGTTTATTCATAACGCCCTGGGCATCGCCCTGAGCATAACCCAAAGACACGGTACTCTGACCGGCCATTGCACTACCAGCACTTACGGCTAAAACACAAGCCAAAGCGGAAAGACACGCGATTTTTTTCATAATATGCCTCGAATCTATCTTACGAAAGAATAATTAAGCGGCCTAAATATAACAAAAAATTAGGGTGGATGCTGCCTGGTTATTATCTTTCAATTAAGTAAAACATGTAACATTACATTTCAAAATATAGGCAACTTATTGAATTTTATATTTTTATAAAAAAAACAAAAATACGAAAATATTAATTCCGCGCCCCTCTGAATACAGAGTTTTCTTAATTTTCTGATTACTTTTCAGTCTGAAATTATATTCTGGGAAAAGCACTTATTCCTAGCGTAAATTAAAGTCAATAAGAGTAAACTAGCTGCGGATAATTTGATCATTTATTGCCTGAGTTTTTTCCCCCATTAATTACCTCATTTAAGGCCCATTATGACCTTATATTCTTCGACCAAAACATCCGTCCTGATCCCGGTGTTAATGATCGTGATCGCCATGATTTCGCTACAGGTTGGCGCCGCATTGGCCAAAACCCTGTTTCCGACGATCGGCGCATCCGGGATGACCGCACTACGCCTGGCGATCGGCACGCTCATCCTGCTGGTAATCTTTAAGCCCTGGCGCATGCATCTGGGATCTGATCGCTGGCCGCTGCTGGTCTACGGCATCACCCTGGGAGGGATGAATTACCTGTTCTATCTGGCGTTGCGAACCGTGCCGCTGGGGGTGGTCGTTGCGCTGGAATTCACCGGCCCGCTGGCCGTGGCGGTGCTGTCGTCACGCCGCCTGCTGGATTTTCTGTGGATAGCGCTGGCCGCCAGCGGTTTATGGCTGCTATTGCCGCTGGGCGGCGGCACCGGCGATCTCGACCCGCTGGGTATACTTTTCGCCATCGGCGCCGGCGCCTGCTGGGCCGGATACATTCTGTTCGGCAAGAAAGCGGGAGCCCGCCACGGCGCAGGTACCGTTGCGATGGGGTCGTTGATCGCCGCGCTGATTTATTGCCCGATCGGCGCGTTTTTCTCCAGCAGCGCCCTCTTCTCGTCGGCGGTGCTGCCCGTCGGCATCGGCGTTGCGTTGCTGTCTACCGCCTTGCCCTACTCGCTGGAGATGCTGGCGCTCACCCGCCTGCCCACCCGGACTTTCAGCACGCTGATGAGCCTGGAACCCGCCATCGCGGCGGTTTCCGGCATCCTGTTTTTGAATGAACACCTCAGCATCGCCCAATGGCTGGCGTTGGTATTTATCATTACGGCGTCTCTCGGCACGACGCTCAGCGCCAGAAAGTCGGCGGCGTGATAGCTGCACGTCGTGAGGTTACACTCACTCATTCACGAATTTTGTGCATAATTATGCATGCTGATGCCTTGTTGTGCACAAGGTGGACAAAAAATTAGCGTTTGCCAGCAATATTGCCCATCAATGGCAATCAACGGTTGTTTCCCCAGCACAATTCAGTTATTCATAGCAGCGCGTTTCATAAGTGTTTCAGATGACAAACCGGACGCGCCAACACAACAAGCGGGATACTCATCGCATTTTGGCAACGGTACCCCTTATTTTCCCTGCACCGACTCACTGCATACGGCCGCCGTACCACAACTGACGCACCGCCCGGATATGCGTATCCGGCGTATCGCGCGAATGACGGCCGGTATCGTTACCCACGCCGGTGAAAACAGTGGACACATAACCAACAACGAGGAAGGACGCTTTGATGAAATCACTATTTAAAGCATCTGTCGCCGCACTTGCGCTGGCGTTCAGCATTTCCAGCCACGCGGCGGAAAAACCACTTCTTGTCGCAACAGACACCGCCTTTGTGCCGTTTGAATTCAAACAGGGCGATAAATACGTCGGTTTCGATATCGATCTGTGGGATGCGATCGCCAAACAGTTGAACCTCACCTACACCCTGAAACCGATGGATTTCAGCGGCATTATCCCGGCGTTGCAGACGCGCAACGTGGATCTGGCGCTGGCGGGTATTACCATCACGGAAGAGCGTAAGCGCGCAATCGACTTCTCTGAGGGGTATTACAACAGCGGCCTGCTGGTGATGGTACGCAGCGAAAATCAGGAGATTAAAAGCGAAGCGGATTTGGCGGGCAAGGTGGTGGCCGTGAAGAGCGGCACCGGTTCTGTCGACTACGCCAAAGCCAACATCAAGACGAAAGAGCTGCGTCAGTTCCCGAACATCGACAACGCCTACCTGGAGCTGGGTACTCACCGCGCCGACGCGGTGCTGCACGACACCCCGAACATCCTGTACTTCATCAAGACGGCGGGCAACGGTAAGTTCAAAGCCGTCGGCGACTCCATCAAAGCACAGCAGTACGGCATCGCCTTCCCTAAAGGCAGCGACGACCTGCGTGAAAAAGTCAACGGCGCGCTGAAAACCCTGCGCGACAACGGCACCTACGCTGAGATTTACAAAAAATGGTTCGGCACCGAACCGAAGTAACACATTAAACCGCTGCCGCGGCGTCGCTGGATAACCCATGCGGCGCCGCGTTGTTTGTGGCGTTATTCATTGCTGGAGAATGTTCATGCAGTTTGACTGGAGTGTCATTTGGCCGTCTATCCCCCAGTTGCTGGAAGGGGCCCAAATGACTCTGCTGATTTCCGTGCTGGGTTTGCTGGGCGGCCTGGTCATCGGCGTCGTTGCCGGGTTCGCCCGCGTCTATGGCGGTTGGCTATCGAATCGCATCGCGTTGGTGTTTATCGAAATCATCCGCGGTACCCCGATGGTGATACAGATCATGTACATCTATTTCGCCATCCCCATGGTGTTGACATCGGTTCGTATCGACCCTGTCACCGCCGCCATCATCACCATCATGATTAACTCAGGCGCCTATATTGCCGAGATTACACGCGGGGCGGTGATGTCGATCCATAAAGGCTTTACCGAAGCCGGCCTGGCATTGGGGTTATCGCACCGCGCCACACTGCGTCATGTCATTACGCCGTTGGCTCTGCGCCGGATGCTGCCGCCGCTCGGCAACCAGTGGATCATCAGTATCAAGGACACGTCGCTGTGTATCGTAATCGGCGTATCCGAGCTGACTCGTCAGGCACAGGAAATCATTGCCGGCAATTTCCGCGCGTTGGAAATACTGACCGCTACGGCGATTATTTATCTGGTCATCACCCTTATTCTTACCATCGGCATGCGTTGGCTGGAAAGAAAGCTTAAGATTATATGATTGAATTTAAAAACGTTTCTAAACACTACGGCCCAACCAAGGTGTTGCACGATATCAATCTGAAGATTGAGCAGGGCGAAGTCGTGGTGATCATCGGGCCTTCCGGTTCTGGAAAATCGACGCTGCTGCGTTGCATCAACAAACTGGAAGAAATATCCAGCGGCGAGTTGGTGGTCGACGGCTTAACCGTCAACGATCCCAAGGTGGACGAGCGGCTGATTCGTCAGGAAGCCGGGATGGTATTCCAGCAGTTTTACCTGTTCCCGCACCTCACTGCGCTGGAAAACGTGGCTTTCGGGCCGATCCGCGTGCGCGGCGCCAGCAAGGCTGATGCCGAGAAGCTGGCGCGTGAACTGCTGGGCAAGGTGGGGCTGGCGGAGCGGGCGCACCACTACCCGTCCGAACTGTCGGGCGGTCAGCAGCAACGTGTCGCTATCGCCCGCGCGCTGGCGGTCAAACCCAAGATGATGTTGTTTGATGAGCCCACGTCGGCACTGGATCCTGAACTGCGGCACGAAGTGCTGACGGTAATGAAGGATTTGGCGGATGAAGGGATGACCATGGTTATCGTGACCCACGAAGTGGGCTTTGCGCAGAAAGTGGCGTCGCGTTTGATCTTCATCGACAAGGGGCGTATCGCCGAAGACGGCGACCCGGATGCGTTGATCACCAATCCCCCCAGTGATCGCCTGCGGGAATTCCTGCAACACGTCGCCTAGGCATCACGCCGGCCCGGCGTGCGACACACTCAGGCGCTTTCTCAACAGGGAAAGGCTTGTCCGCGTGTCGCACGTCGTTTTTGCATCGCGACAGTGCTACATCGCGACAGTGCTACATCGCAACAGTGTTACATCGCGACAGTGTTAGCCTTTGAGCGCTGGCAAGCCGGTGCCGCCGTGTTAACGCCCGCCGCCACACATCCCGGCGTACTCCCCGTAACCGCACAGCCAACAGCAAACCACCCGATACCCAGCGGATGCATTTGGTATTTTCCGCCAATTCCGATACGCTGCTCGCAGCCATCTGCGGGCAGACCGGCCTGTTCATTAGCGAATCAATTAGTTACCCCTATTTTGTCAGGTTGATATCCATGAAAACCATCAGCACTTCCCTTACCCGACGCCGCCATAGCGCCCTCATCAGCGGATTACTGGTTGGCGTATGCGGATTCGCCACGCCTGCTCATGCCGACATCGATACCCAGCAATGCAGCGCGTCGGTTGAATCCCCCCACACAGCCGCATTCAGCAAAGATGAACAGGATCTGCCGTATCCCAAAATCGGTGGGTTATACCAACGCCCGGCGGCGGCCGGCGTCAGTCTGACGGGTGACGCCAACCAATACGTCGAATCCGCCAGCGGCGCGTTAAACGGCAAATACCCGTTGCAGCGCAATGGCGACCACATCACGCTCACCGGCCAAGGGTATTTTGGCGTGCGCTGGGATATCGACTCTGCCGGCCGCGGCGGTACTTTGCCGGCGGAAAACGCCCCGCTGTTCGCATTGAGTAACGGCACCTTAAAACGGGTGGCGCTAACGGACAGCTATATGCCGGATTATCGTCTTGACGGCGAGCCCGGCCTTACCGGCATCGGTTATGCGGTAGGCCGCCCCCTTATCGCCCCCGGCACGCCGGCCGGCCAGGGCGAGATCATGCCCAGCCTGTGGCGCAATGAAATCTTCTACCTCGACGGCACCGTCACCCTTACCCAACGTCAGGGCGAGATAGACTACAAACTGGGCATCACGCCGCTGACGCTGGCGGAGGTCAACGCTCAGCTATCCTCCACGCGCAACCATGCCGGAAGAAACACCCTGCGCAGCGGCATCTCGCTGGATCCCTACCTTGGCGAAGATACGCCGCCCGCCTCGCCCGGCAACCTGACCGCGACGGCGATCGCCAGCTCGGTCGTCAAACTGGACTGGCGCGACTGCGCCGACAACGCGCGCGGTTTCATCGTCGAGTACGCTGAGGACAGCGGCGGTAGCGACAGGGCCTATACCAGCGCCGAGTCGCTCGGCAAAGGCTCGGAATCGCTGGAGCTGGGAACGCTGCAACCCGGCACCACCTACTTTTTCCGGGTGAAAGCCTACAACCAGGCCGGCGACTCCGCCTACTCCAACGAAGTGAGCGTCACTACGCCGGCACCGACGCCACTGAGCGATAACTGGAAACAGCAGGACATCGGCAAGATGGGCACCGCCGGCGCCGCAACCGAAGATAACGGCGTGATCACGCTGGAGGCGCACAACGGCGATGTCTGGGGCGCGGAGGATTCCATCCATGTTGTCTACCGCGAACTAAAAGGCGATGGGCGCATCACCGCCCGGCTTGTCGATCTGCGCTACAGCGATCCCTACGCCAAAGCCGGGGTCATGATGCGTAACACCCTCGCCGCCAATAGCGGCTACGTGCTGGCCGGCTACAGCGCATCAATCGGCGCGCTATCACAATGGCGCAGCAACACCGGCAACGCCACCGGCAACAGCGGCCATTTCTCCCCATCCGGCAACGGCAGCCAACCCACCTGGCTGCGTGTGACGCGCGACGGCAATAGCTTCCTGGCGGAAGCGTCCGACGACGGCAAAAACTGGGCCCTACTCAGCAAACGCACCCTCGTCAACTTCAACGACACGCTGTACGTTGGCCTGGTGCTCTCTTCCCGTAACAACAGCAGCGGCAAAGTCAGCTTCGACAATGTGAGCGTCGAGCGCTAAAACCGTAACGATAACGTCCATAAACACCAAGGCCGCCTCCCAGGAGACGGCCTTTATGATTGCCTAGCCGCGTCGAATGTCGGGTGCGGACACCACTGTCACTCGACCGCCATCATCAATGTTTACCTGCCAGCGCCACCGCATCATGCAGATTCAGCCGTTGCCAGAAGTTGGACTCGCCGCCGCCATTGGATAACGGATAGCCATCCGCCAGCGCGGTTTTCGCCATCAGCGCGCGCCGTTGCGCCGCGCTCAAATTCGGCAACGGCCCTTCCAGCAGTACCTCCGCCCCGGCAGGAACGCTCACCGGCTGCGCCTTCACCTTCGCCTGCGGCAAATGGTAGGTCATGGTGTAGGTGTAGAACGTCCGCATCGCCGGATCGGTATAGGGATCGTTCTTGCCCTGCGGTTTGGCACATTCCGCCAGACTCACGCCGCAGGCTTTCTCCAGTGCGGCGCGCAGCTGGCTCTTGGCCTCGGCAAACAGCACGCGATATTTCGGATCGTTCAGGAATTTAGCGACGCTGCGCTGCGCGGTCATACGGCCGCCCATGACATCCAGCGGGAAATGCACCCCCAGCACCAGACGGGAATAGCCGTAGGTGGCGGCGCGATCAATCAGCGGAACAAACCGCTCCGGCAACATCTGCGCCAGCAGCAGCGCATCATTATAGCCGCCGTTGGTATGGCCGCTCGGGAACGAACCGCCGGACGCGGTATAGCGATAACCGTCGCCCACCACCGCAGTATCCGGCACCAGATGGATGCTATTGCCCGGCTGTTTAAACGGACGCAAATAGTTATAGGCATTTTTGGCCGCAGACGTACTGACGTTGGTGGCTTTGATCAACGCGGCCGCCTTGCCGATTTCACCTTTCTGATACACCTCCAGGAATGCTTTGCCCAGACGCGGGCCCAGCGCTTCCGCCAGCGCGTAGAGATAACGGGTGTTTTCCGCATCGATCAACGCTTTCTGGCGCAACGGCAACGTCGCTTCCAAGTTGATGCGCTCCACCGTCGCCAGGTTTTGCTTCAGCACCGCTTCCGGCAACGTTTTGAAACCCTCCAGCAGCTTGACGCTGGCCTGCTGATCTTCTTTGGCATTGAACTTATAGCCTGTCGCTTTAAGCCACTTCATGTCACCCTGCGGCGCATCCTGATCCGGCGCTTTTTCCATCACCGCATGGGTCAATTTCGGCGCCGTGCCTTGTAATGCTTGCTGCAACAGTTGCTGAACCCGTTGCTGCATTTCAATCACCGGCGCGCTGTTGCTGGCTTCGGTCGTGGTCTGCAACAGACGCACCTGCGGGATCTGGGAATCGCTGGTGGCGGCCGCCTGAACCTGCACCGCGGTCAGCGCGCAGGTAACGGCCATGAAGAGAGAGGTGTAGCGCATTGGTATGTCCTTTTTATTGTCATGAACAGGAAACTGCATCAGGCTAATGGGAAACGATGACAGTTCTGTGAATTTTTCTGATAACAACAACGCGAGACGGCGCCCGCCAGCATGCATGGTGCGACCTCCCGTCGTCGACGCCGGGACAAAACGCCCGCAACCATCACGCCTCATTGCCGGACACCACCGGTACTACCGCAGCCAGTGTAGTACAGCGAACAAGGAAAGGGTGTGAAATATGCGGGTTCTGGTATAGCGAATGTTAATGAAAAATAATGCAAAAATGGCGTTTTCTCCCGTCGCCGCTCCCAATGCTGAACAGCATTTCAGCGCACACGCTTAACCACCGCGGCGCAACGCTAGCGGGCAACTGTACGATAGGCCGACCATGCGACAGGGCAACCATGCGACAGACCAACCATGCGACAAGCCAACAAATGCGACAGGGCAACGACAGAACAACGGCTAGGGGGAAAACGAATGGCGCCGCCGCCAAACAACCGCGACGGCGCGAATCACCCGCACACAGGCGGCAGGCGACAATCAGGTGCGGTAAGTCTGGTTGATAAAGCGCGCGAAGTCGTGGCTCATGGCCTCATCGCCCTGTTGGTTATCCGCCAGCACCTGATCACCATCCACCACTCGAATTCGGGCGTTGAGAGGGAAATCCGCCGCGGGCTGCGGACGCGCCGCCGCCGCCGACATCACCGCCTGTGCCTGCCGCCAGGCTTCCTCCACGGTGAGATTGCACTCGCGGGCCAGATAATCCGGGTTGAACCCTTCGCCGGTCAGGCTACGCAGCGTCTCATCATGAGTCAGGCTATTACCGGGTTGCCAATAGTGACGGGTTAAATCCGGGCCGATCGCCGGGTTATCCGCCAGATACCCATCCCGCTGCAGGAAGAAATGGCGCGTCTGCTCTACCGCCATCATCGCCAACAGATAGCCGTGATACGAACAGGCCGACTCCATCGACAACAAATGCGGGATCGCTATCGTCGGACGCGGGCTGCCGCTGATCCCCAGGATATGCTGCTCAATATCACGCGCCAATGCGGTAATCGCCTCCGGCGTGCGCGCCTCGTCACTCATGCTATAAAGCCGCCATTCGAAATAGGGCACCAGCAGAATATGGCGCTCGTCGAACGCCCGCATCGGCTGGCGGGTACGGATCTCCGCCTGAATCAACGCATCCGGTATCGGCTCGCCCTGCCGGGTGCGGGCATAACGTTTCAGCCAGTCAGCATCCTGCAACAGACTGTCGCAGAACATCGACTGGGTTTCGGCGTAAGCCATGGAAGTCGGCGGAAACTCCTGAGCAAAACAGGGCGCGTTCTGGCGGATATTGGCGAAATGCGCGGCGTGGCCGCCTTCATGAAACAGCGTATTCAACCCCCTGGCGCCGCTACCGATCTGATCCGGCCGCGCCAGGCTGGTGAAATTGATGCGCGCCGGTCGCCACTGCCCCTGATCGATAAACGGCGGCACCGGTTGATGCATAAAACCGTTCTCATACTTGCCGGGACGCACCAGCAGGTCGAGTTGCAACTCGGCGCCGCCAAAGTCGATATGCAGGCGTTTGAAACTGTCGACCCAGCGCGTCAGCGAATCCTCAAACGGGAAGTACGGATCGAGCTGACGGGTCACATCGCCGGTGCTGGCATAACGGATATTCCAGGGCGCCAACGCATCGGCGCCCTTTTCCGTCGCCAGTTGTTGCAGACTGCGCTGGTTCGCCTCCCGCGTCTGTTCCTCAAACCGGTCGAGGATGGCGAACAGTTGTTCCGGCGTCATACGCTCGGTCTTGTTCACCTTGTAGTCAAAATAGTTGCGATAGCCCATCTGTCGCGCAAACCGGTTACGCAACGCCACCAGTTCCAGAAAGCCGTGCCGCAGCAACCATTGTTCCAGCTCGCGCAGCGCCTGCTGGGAGCTCTGACGCCAGCTTTCGTTGTCGTTGGTGGTCTGGTTGGTCAGCAACTCACCGAGCGACGCAGGCACCCGTTCGCCGTGCTCGTTGATATGGGTGGTCTGATAGGTTTTACGGCGCGAAAACAGATCGTTTTCCGCAGCGACCAGCGCATTCATCAATGTCTGCGCCTGTTCATCCTCGATCACGTTGCAGTCGAAAAAGCGGTACCAGCCGCGCAACCCATGCAGCAAGGCCTGCTGCGCCGGCGTTGTCGGCGCCGCTTCTACGCTGGCGATGTGTTCGCGTAATTCCACCAGCCGTTGCGGCCGGGCGATAAAACCTTTCCAGTTGCTCTCCGCTTCGGCAAAACACGACGGTACGGTTTCATCGCCGGTTCCCATATAACGTTGCCAAAACAGATCCTCTTTGGCGCGGTGAACCGCCAGATAGTCGCGGTTCAGGGCGTTGAAATAGTCCACAGCCTGTTGCATGTTCGATCCTTTTAATAGATAGCAGCGAGTCAGCCCAACCGCCGCCGGACAGTGGCTACCGCTTGTTCCATGGTCGGCGATTGGCCGCTGCCCACCAGGCAGCAAGCCAGTTGCAGCCGTATCGATTGCGGTATCGGCTGTTCGCCTGCCAGACACTGACGGATCCAGTCCACGGTGGCGGCGACATCGCGGCCGGGCGGCAGCGCATCGGCCGGGGAAGCGATGTCCTGACGCAACTGTAGCACCTGCTGCTGTTGCTGGTGAATGAAGTGGATTTCCGGACAGCGCTGCGGATTGGCATACACCTCGCCTTCCGTGCCGTGCATCAATAACGCACGGCCGGCAATATCGCGGAAAAACGCGCCGACGCGCGTCACATATTCCGGGTGGGACACACTGGCCAGGCGCAGCGCGGCGGCGTCGTCAAAAGGCGTGGCCAGTTTAGCCAGCGTATGCGCGCTGTTGCGCACCCCCATGCGCCAGCGCAGCTCAAGCTGATGCGCCATCGGCGGGCACAACACCGAGATCGGGATAAACACCGGCGCGCCGGCGTCCAACTGACGTTGCGCATCATCGGCACTGTCGGCGAACGCCATGCCCAGTTCCCGCAGCAGCGTCGCCGTGGTCACGCGAGTGCGATCTTCCAGTACGCCGTGCACCACCACCGGCAACCCCAGCTTATCCAACAGCAACGCCAGCAGCGGCGTCAGGTTCGCCTGCCGGCGGGCGCCGTTATAACTGGGGATCACCACCGGCAACGGGCGTTGTGCCGGCGCCTGCAGGCGCAACGTTCGTTCACACATCGCCTGATAAAAGCCGAGCATCTCCGCTTCCGACTCCCCCTTGATGCGAAACGCAATCAGCAATCCACCCAGTTCCAGTTCCGGCACCTGACGATCCAACATCGCGCGGTAAAGCTCACGGGCGGTGTCCTGATCCAGATCGCGGGCGTGATTCTTACCGCGCCCCACCTCTTTAATGATAAGCGTGTAATCCATGATGCAGCCCCACTGTTTGCACGTTCTGTTCAGATAGCAGCGAACATAGCACGTTTCCCGACAAGTGAAACCGGTTACGCCAGACAGACCAAGGGAATTATGCGCGCCCGGTCGACAGCCATGCGCAAAGCACGCTGTCACCAGCATCAAGCGGCGCTGAACGCCGCCAGTGAGAGAGAGTGGTTATTGCCGGCCGCGCGCCGCGTCGTCATCGGCTGGCGCCGGGCCCGCTTGCGGCGGCACCGGTCGCTGTTCGATGGGAAAGACCGGCAACGCCTCCAGCAGACGCGCGCCGTAGCTTTTGGTCAACAGGCGTCGATCATAAATCACCACCTCGCCAAAGCACTGATGGCTGCGAATCAAACGCCCGACCTGCTGAATCAGGCTGAACGATGCGCTCGGCAGGCTTTGCACCACGAACGGGTGACGCTTCTGCGCCTTCAGCCACTCGCCTTCGGTGAGAATGACCGGGCTGTCCACCGGCGGAAAAGCAATTTTGTGGATGTGCACCTGCGACAGCAGTTCCCCTTTCAAATCCAGCCCTTCGGAGAAGGATTGCAACCCGACCAACACGCTGGTTTGCCCCTCATTAATCCGCTGGCGGTGCAACTCCACCAACCGGTAACGGGGCTGGTCGCCCTGCACCAGCAACATCAGGCGCAGATCCGGCACCTGGGTCAAAAACAACTGCATCGCCCGTTGGCTGGCGAACAACACCAGCATGCCGCGAAACTGCTCCCGCTTCAGTTCTGCACGGAAAAACCGCGCCATGTCGGCAATGTGTTCCGCTTCATGCGTTATCAATGGTTCGTAACGCATTTGCGGGATCACCAATTTGCCTTGCTCGCGGTGGTGGAAGGGCGAATCCAGCGCCACGAAGGTATCCCCCTCCTGCTCATCCAGCCCGGACAGCTCTTTAAGGCGGTCGAACCGGTTAAGGGAGCGCAGCGTGGCCGACGTCACCACCACATGCGACAGGTTGCGCCACAGCAGCCGATCCAGCTGATCGCACACACGGATCCCGGCGCAGTGCAGGTAGAGATGCGGCACGCCTTCCCGCCGTTCGCGCACAATCCACTTGGAAACCGGCGCATTGGAAGCCTGTTCCAGCGCCGCCAGCCGCCACAATTTGCTCTGCGCCTCGAAGTAACCGAGCAGCCGGCTCATGCGCAACATGGTCTGATGCAGTTTCACCACATCGTGTTTGGCGGTTTTTTCCCCCAGATCATTGAGGATGTACTCCGCCAGACCACGCAGACTGTCCTGCAATTTAAACAACCGGGAGCAGACTTCGCGCATCTCCTCCGGCAGGTGCCCCATCGGGAAACGGTAATCCGCCTCCGGCGTCGCCGCAGGTAAGAACAATGCACACATGCGTTCGAAGGATTGCAACAGTTCGCGTATTTCGCCGCAGTGCTCCGCCAGCCTCTCCGGCTGCATCATGCGCGGCGGCGAGGAGGGTGGAAACTGGCCCAGACACAACGCCACCAGTTGCATCAACTGATCGAGCTGGTGCTGCGCCGCCGTCGTCGTGACGTCGCCGGCCATTTCCAACGCATCACGCGCCACCTCCGGGATATGGTGGCCTTCGTCCAGCACCAGCAGCAGGTTTTTCGGGTCTGGCAGCACGGCGTCACTCTCCATCGCCGCCAGCACCAGCGCATGGTTAGTGACCACCACGTCGGCGTCGTCGATCTCGCGCCGGGCCAGAAAAAACGGGCACTCACGGTAGTGAAAACAGTTGCGCCCGAGGCAATTCGCCTTGTCGGTACTTAGACGGCTCCAGAGCGCATCGCCGATCGACTCCTGACAGTGATCCCGTACCCCGTCCCACTGATAGCTTTGCAACGCCAGTTGCAACCGAGCGCTGGTGGCCTGTTCTTCTTTACTGGAGGGGAGATGCTCATCCATAAACAGCAGCAGCTCGCCCTGCGACGACACATCGGTGCTCATCGCCGCCAGATTGCGCGGGCAGACATAACGGCCGCGGCCAAACGCGGCGGTGAACTTCAGATCGGGGATGAACTGACGCAGCAGCGGCAAGTCCTTGCTGAAAATCTGATCCTGCAACGCCACGTTGGCGGTGCTCACCACCAGCGTTTTCAAGGTGTCACGGCCGATGGCAATGCCGGGAATCAGGTACGACAGGGTTTTGCCCACGCCGGTCGGCGCTTCGATCGCCAGATGGCGCGGGTAATCACCCGCCAGCGCTTTCGCCACGTCGGCGACCATCTGGCGCTGCGGCGCGCGGGAGACAAAATCCGGGATATGCTGTTGCAGCGCCTTGTACCACTGGCCGATTTGCTGCTTAAGTGCGGGGGTAAGGGTCATGCCGTTTCACTGTCCTTCAATCTGTCCGGCATTGTCCCACAGTCGAGCGGCGACGTCAGCCCGGATGACCGGATCCGCCTCGACAATCGGCGATCCGGCGAGTAGGCTGAGGGCCGTGATTTGCCACCCGGACTGTTATCGCCATGGCCGCCATCCGTCTGCCGCATCAACGTTACTGGTTCTCCCCCCGCCTGCCGTGGCTGGAATGCCGCTCGACCTGGCACAGCCAGCAGCCTTACCACACCCATCAACACCCGCAGTTTTCCCTCGGCTGTATGCTGGAAGGCGTCACCTGCTGCCATTACCGCGACGGCGACTTTCTACTCAACGCCGGCGAGTTGGTGCTCATCGAGCCGGACACCGCGCACAGTTGCAACCCGCTGCCGGGGCAACACCGTAGCTATTACATGCTGTACCTGGACAAAACCTGGTGCCTACACCGGTTAGCCGCACTATGGGGGCAGCCGGTATCCGATTTTTCCTGTGACGTTGTCACTATTAATCATCCGGACAGTTATGCCCGCATGCTCCGCCTGATCAACCACCTCCATCAGGGGCAATTGCCGCAGGCGGAAACAGAACTACGGCGGCTGACCGACACCCTGTTTATGCATTATTGCCGTCCGGTCGCGCCGACGATGCCCTATAGCCCGACCACCCGCTACGTTCAGCAACGCCTATCCGCCGACCTGCTCGCCGCGCCGCCGTTAACCACCCTGGCGACCGAGCTCGACCTGCGGCGGGAAACGGTGTTGCGCCAGTTCCGACGCGATACCGGCATCACGCCGCTGGCCTACCTCAACAATATGCGTATCGAATACGCCAAATCCCTGATCAAACAGGGGGCGGAGTTGGCGGATACCGGCTATGCCAGCGGGTTTTGCGACCAAAGCCATTTCCACCGTACTTTTTTGCAATACACCGCCGCCACGCCGGGCCAATACCGGCAGGGACGATCACTTTCCTGCAATACATAACGCGCCGGGCTGCCCACAATGCGCCTCCAGAATTCACGGAGGTTATGCATGTCATCCTTATTGTTTCCCGAACATTTTGCGGCGTTGGCCGCCGCGCACTTCGCCGCCCTGCTCAGCCCCGGCGCGGATTTTTTCCTGATACTGGCCTACGCCATTCGCCATCGATTGCGGGGAAGCGCGGGGATCTGTCTGGGGATCGCCGCCGGCAACGCCGTCTATATCGCACTGGCATCGTTAGGCTGGCAGGGGCTGCGGCCGGACGGCGGGCCGTTCATCGCCCTTGAACTGGCGGGGGCGTGTTATCTGACCTTCATCGGCATCAAACTGCTGCGGGCTCCGGTCATGGCGTCGCTGCCTTCCCAGGGTGAGTCTGCGCCCTGCCCCGGCTTTGGCCGCCAGTGCCTGATGGGGTTCGGCTCGGCGTTATTGAATCCAAAAAATATGTTGTTTTATATCAGCCTGATGGCGTCGATTCTCGGCCCGGTGTCCGCCGGTCAGCAATGGCTGGTGGGAGGATGGATGTTTCTGGCGGTATTGCTGTGGGATTTACTGGTCGCGGCGCTGGTCGGCTGGCATCCGCTACAGCAACGGCTGCGCCCATTGCTGTTCGGGCTGACCCGCCTGTCCGGCGCTATTCTGCTGTTGTTCGGGCTGGCGCTGCTGTTCAATCGCGCGCTGGCGTGTCTCGGCTGAGGCAGGCATAATCGCCGCCACCAAGCAGAGTCCCGCAAAAGGATAACCGAATGAACATCAAGAAACTGGGTATGATCGGCCTGTTCGCGCTGTGCGCGCTGGGGTGTATCGGCGGCATGGCATTGGTGGGGTATATCATCATCGTTCACGGCGCCTGAACCCGGAAGGTTCAGGCCGTCAATCTGCCCTGACGCCAACGCCATCAGGGCTGCATGTCGCTTATTGCAGCGTAAAGCTGCCGTGTTTCACCCGCTGGGAATCCAGCCCGATCATCACATCAAACTGGCCGGGCTCTACCACCTGCTGCATCTGCTGGTTGTAGAACATCAGCGCCTGCGGCGTGATCGTAAAGTTGACTTGCTGGCTTTCTCCTGGCTGTAACATCACCTTGCGGAAACCGCGCAACTCCTTCACCGGACGGCTGACAGACGCCACCACATCGTGCAGGTAGAGCTGAACCACCGTCTCCCCGGCGCGTTTGCCGGTATTGGTCACTGTCACCGAGGCGTTCACCGAGCCGTTGCGTTTCATGGTCGGGCTCGAAAGCGCCACGTCCGACACCGCGAACGTGGTGTAGCTCAGGCCATAACCGAACGGATACAGCGGCCCGTTGGCCTCGTCGAAGTAGTGCGAAGTGTACTTGTTGGGCGCTTCCGCCGAATACGGACGCCCGGTCGGTAGCTGGTTGTAGTACATCGGGATCTGGCCGACGGAGCGCGGGAAGGTCATCGGCAGTTTGCCGGACGGGTTGTAGTCGCCGAACAGCACATCGGCGATGGCGTTGCCCCCTTCGGTGCCGCTGAACCAGGTTTCCAGAATGGCGTTAGCCTGCTGATCTTCACGGCTTAGATCCAGCGGACGGCCATTCATCAGCACCAGCACCAGTGGCTTGCCGGTGGCTTTCAGCGCGGCAATCAGCGCCTTTTGCTCCGGCGGAATGGTGATTTTGGCGCGGCTGGAGGCTTCATGCGCCATCCCCTGGGATTCGCCCACCACGGCGATCACCACGTCGGATTTTTTCGCCGCGTCCACCGCTTCGTCGATCATCGCCTGCGGCGAGCGCGGATCCACCACGACCGATTCATCGTACTCGTTCAGGAATTTAATTAACCCGGGGTGGTTGGTGACGTTGGAACCCTTGGCGTAATAAACACGGGCGTTATATCCCACCGCCTTACGGATCCCTTCGTACACCGTCACCGCCTGCGCCGGACGCCCGGCGGCCGACCAACTGCCGATAATGTCGCGTTTGCTGTCCGCCAGCGGCCCGACGACGGCAATGGTGCCGGATTTCGCCAACGGCAGAATATTCAGACGGTTTTTCAGCAGCACCAGGCTACGGCGCGCCACGTCACGCGCTTCAGCGCGGTGTAGGCGGCTTTCGGCATTGGTATCCAGCGGATCGGAACCGACCGGGCCGAGATGGCGATACGGATCCTGAAACAGCCCCATGTCGTATTTCATGTTCAGCACCTGGCGGCAGGCATCTTCAATATCCTTAATATTGACCACGCCACGCTTGACCAGATCCGGCAAATAACGCTCGAAATACTCGTCGCTCATACTCATGCCGATACCCGCATGCACGGCAATACGCGCCGCATCGCTGGGGTCGGCGGCGACGCCGTGTTTAATCAGCTCTTTGATGGCGCCGTGATCGCTGATGGTGATGCCTTTAAAATGCCACTGGTCGCGCAGAACATCCTTCAGCAACCAGCGGTTGGCGGTAGCGGGTACGCCATTGATCGAATTAAGCGACGCCATCACCCCGTAACTGCCGGCGTCGATCGCCGCCTTGTACGGCGGCATATAGTCCTGGAACATGCGCTGCGGGCTCATGTCCACGGTGTTGTAATCGCGTCCTCCTTCCGCCGCGCCGTACAGCGCGAAGTGCTTGACGCTGGTCATCAGGGAATGGCGACCGGTCAAGTCATCCCCTTGAAAACCTTTTACCATCACCCGGGCGATTTCGCTGGTGAGGTAGGTGTCCTCGCCGAACCCTTCGGATACCCGACCCCAACGCGGATCGCGGGTGATATCCACCATCGGCGCCCAGGTCATGTTCAGGCCGTCTTCCGTCGCTTCATACGCCGCAATACGTGCTGATGTTTCTACTGTATCCATGTCCCAGGACGAGGCCAGACCCAGCCCGATCGGGAACACGGTGCGCTGACCGTGCACCACGTCGTAAGCAAAAAACAGCGGGATTTTCAGACGACTGAGCTGCATCACCTGATCCTGCATCACCCGAATGTCAGGACGGGTGACGGTGTTGAAAATCCCACCGACTTGTCCATTGCGAATCATTTCGCGGATCGCGTGTTTCGGGTTGTCCGGGCCGACGCTGATCAACCGTAACTGCCCGATTTTTTCTTCCAGCGTCATTTTGTTAAGCAGATCATTAACGAAGGCATCGCGCTGTTGTTGGGATGTCAGCGTGGCCGCCGGCGGCGTGCTATCGACATGGTTCGCCCAGACCGGGCTGCATGCCAAACCGACAGCAAGCGTCAGTGAAGTAAGCCATTTCATGGATGGTTGTAAATCCCTGTGTGCAGCCGTCGGTCAAGGAGTGACGGTCTGCCTGATGGTGACAAGACAAGGCGGCTAATTTGCCACAAAACCTACGGTGGCAAAACGGATATCGTGTTTTTTCCGGTACGGATGTGACGCAGAACAAACGCCATTCATCACAAAGAATCGTCAGAAACCTGACCAAACCTTGACGGAATATGCGCCTCGGTCGTGGGCGTACCGGTGCGCATGCGGCAATGTTTTCAACACGACAATCTTTTCACCACGACAATGTTTTCAGCACGGCAATCTTCAGTTCGGCAAGGCAACTCGCCCGCCACGCGAAGCCTATTACCGACGCCGCCGATGAAACGGCCAACGGTGTCGGCAAGGCGATAGCGCATCGAACCAAGGGGTAGTCGACGAGAAGGACGAGCAGCAGGCAGCGCACGCCGCCACCCAACAGATTCGGGCGGCGGCATGCGGTGGATTTTATCGCGGGGCCAGCGCAGTCAACGCCCGGTCGAGCGCGCCGACCAGCCAGTCGATATCGTGCTCCTGGAACGCCAGCGTCGGACGCAGCTTCAACACATTGCCATACGGCCCGGCGACGGACGTCAGCACCCGGTCTTCACGCAGATGTTCAATCACGTTCAGCGCCAGTTGTTTGTCCGGCGTTTTACTCTCGCGGTCGCTCACCAGTTCGAAACCGATAAACAGCCCGGCGCCGCGCACATCGCCGATGCTGGGGTGTCTGGCCATCAGCCCGGACAGCTCATTAAGCAATTTGGCGCCCACCACGCGGCTGTGCGCCTGCAATTGCTCTTCGCGGATGACATTCAGCACCGCTTGCGCCGCCGCCATCGCCACCGGGTTGCCGCCGAAGGTATTGAAATAGGGAATTTCATCGCTAAACGCCGCCAGCACTTCCGGCCGCGCCAGCAGCGCCGACACCGGTATACCGTTGCCCATCGGTTTACCCATGGTGATCACATCGGGCACCACGCCATGACGGGCAAAGCCCCAGAAGGCATCGCCGGTGCGGGCGAAACCTGGCTGCACTTCGTCGGCGATGAAAATACCGCCGTTGGCGTGCACCACGTCCACCGCCGCCTGCAAATACCCGGCCGGCCCCGGCAGTACGCCGTCGGACGAGAAGATGGAGTCGGCCAGAAAACCGGCGAACTTGATGCCGTGGGCGGCCATGTCGTCAATTTGCTTCTGGATCTCGTTGGCGAACCAGACGCCCAGATCCGGCGCATCCACCCGATAACGGTCGGGTGCCGGCACCCGTCGGGTGGTGGCGGCGAGCGGTTGGCCGCTGCCCAGCGCCGGCGACGCGCCGGAAGTCAGATCGCTGGTGCCGTGATACGCCTCGCGGGTCACAATGATACCGGTGCCGCCGCTGTAGGCCCGCGCGACGCGCATCGCCAGATCGTTAGCCTCAGAGCCGGTGCACATGTACATCGCCTTGGTGATCTCGGGCGGCACCAGCGTCAGCAGATCTTCGGTGTAATTCAGAATGCGCTCATGCAGATAGCGAGTATGGGTATTGAGCTGACACATCTGCGCGTGCACCGCGTCAATCACCGCCGGGTGGCAGTGGCCGATGCTGGCTACATTGTTGTAGACATCCAGATACTTATCGCCCGCCGCATCCCACAGATATTGCTGCTCACCGCGCACCAGATGCACCGGATTGCGATAGAACAGACGGTAGGAATCGCCCAAAACCCGGCTGCGTTTATCCGTCAGCGTGCGAATATCTTCCGTCAGCGCCGCGGCGTGCTCCGCCCGAAAGCTGTTGGTATCCATGATGGTTGAACGTGTCGCCATGATGACTCCCGAATGAAAAGTAAAAAGTGTCCGACGCGGCCCAATACCGTTCGATTCCGCGTTGAGCATAGGGGGTGCAGGAAACGGCTGCACCACGATCCACACCGGCATCGCCTCGCCCTTACCCTAAACCAACCGCATGGCGGCAATATGGCCTATCGGCACCGGGATGCGGTCATGGTTACAACCCTACACAAAAGCAACAAAATACACAAATACAAAAATACGCACTAAAGCCGGACGGTGTGAAAACCGCAAAAATGCCGCGCGGGCGCCCTGGCATCAGGTCCAACGCCGACAGGCTATTTCTAGGTTTCATAGGGAAAAATTATACTACTTGAACACAAAAGAGTTATTCTGACGCTTGCGGCAACGAATGTGCACATTGTCAATATATGCACCCATGTTATGCTTAAATACACAAAAATACACAACCAGGCATAGCCAAGCGCCAACGGATCCCGTCGCCAAAGGCCGCTATAATGCTCTCCCGGCCATGTCCTGACGCCATACACCGAACATGAGATAAACACATGCTTGAAGAAACCCGTTTGCACCGCATCCGATTGCTGATCTCGACGCTTAACCGGGTCACTACCGAACAGCTGATTCAACACCTTGGCGTTTCCCGTGAAACCGTCAGGCGGGACATCCTCAAGTTGGAGGCGGAAGGCGCGTTACGGCGCGTTCACGGCGGCGTGGTCGCCACCGGGCCGGAGCCGGAGCCGCCGCTGGCGGTACGCAATACCGTGCGGGAAAAGGAAAAACTGGCGATCGCCCGGCTGGCGGTGCAACGGTTACAGGCCGGCCAGACGCTGTTTATTGACGCCGGCAGCACCACGACGCTACTGGCCAGCGAACTGCTGCCGCTACCGGCGATGACGATCATCACCAACAGTCTCCCGGTCGCGTTGAAACTGAGCACCGGCGACGGCGACGAACGCCTGCAACACGAAGTGATTCTGCTGGGTGGGCATATGGGCTCGGCGGCGCAGGCTACCGCCGGCGCGTTGACCGTCGGCGAAATCCAGCGCTACCGCGCCGATGCGGCGCTGCTCTCGCCGGTCGGCGTCACCAGTCAATCCGGCGCCAGCAGTTTTTCCCATCAGGAAGCGGCTATCGCCGCCGCGATGGCAAACCACGCCAGGCACTGCATCATTCTGGCGGATCACAGTAAACTGGGCGTCACCAGTCGCGTCGTCTACGCACCCCCCACCCGCATCGATACCCTGATCACCGATGCCGTCGCCGCCGACCACGCCGACCTGCCCGCGTTGCAGGCGGCCTGCGGCCAGGTGCTGCTGGCATGATGTTTAACGCCATCCTGTCACCGCCGGCATCAGGCAGTACGACATCAGGTGGTACGACATCAGGCAGTACAACATCAGGACATGCGCGACGCCTGTCGAACCGCTCTGCGCCGGCCCCACGGCAGGCGTAGCAAATCACGCGGCGCGTACATGCCGTAGCCGTGCATGAGGGGAGCGGGCGCGCCCCAGCCAAACCGACAAATACCATGGGGTTAGCGCTACAGGTGATATACGTCATGTTTCGTGGTACATCTAACCGCTATTTACCGGAGGTAACACCATGTATCAGCTCTACATCGCCAACAAGAATTATTCATCCTGGTCGCTGCGCCCCTGGGTTCTGATGACCTCACTTCATATTCCTTTTGTTGAAACGCTGGTTCCCTTTGCCCCAGGCCCGACGCAACCCGCCTTTAAGGCATTCTCCCCTACCGGCAAGGTACCTTGTCTGGTGGATGACGGGATCACCGTGTGGGATTCGCTGGCCATCACCGAGTATCTGGCGGAACGCCATGATGACATATGGCCGCAGGACAATACGGCGCGCGCCTGGGCACGCTGCGCCGCCGCCGAGATGCATTCCGGCTTTAGTGCATTGCGTAACCAATGCCCGATGAACTGCGGCGTTCAGGTACAGTTAAACACCATCACGCCCGCGCTGCAGGCGGATATCGATCGCGTCGTCCAGCTCTGGCAGGAAGGGCTCTCCCGGTTCGGCGGGCCATTCCTGGCCGGCGCTAATTTCAGCGCGGTGGATGCGTTCTATGCGCCGGTTATCTTCCGTTTCAAAACCTACGGTCTGCCGCTCAGCGGCGCGGCGCAGGCGTATTTCCAACTGATGCTGACGCAGCCCGCCATGCAGGCATGGCTGAATCAGGCGCTGACGGAAACCTGGCGGGAAGACGCGCACGAGCAGGAGACCACCGCCTTCGGGACTATTACGCGGGATCTGCGCGCCTCCTGATCGACCATCGTCAACCGAGAATCAAGCTCATATCAAACGACAGCCTATCCATGCCAAAACGGGCCGCCTGATGGCCGCCCGTTTTGTTGGTACGTCAGGCACGCGGTGCCCACCCGCTCGTCCGTCGATTAGTCAACGGCTGTAACCGACATACCGCCTGACTGACGCTCAGCCAGCCCTTTCTGTTTTTATAGCTCAACGCCGCCGCCGGCACCGGGCTGACCCGGCCGGTTTCCAGCCAGTTGCGCAGCCGGTTGGCATCGGCAAAATGCGTGAACTTGCCGAATGCGTCCAGCACCACCAGCGCCACCGGGCGTTGGTTGATGACGGTGCGCATCACCAGACAATGACCCGCCTGGTTGGTAAATCCCGTTTTGGTCAGCTGAATGTTCCAGTCGGAACGGTAAATCAGGTGGTTGGTGTTGCGAAACGGCAGGCTGTACGACGGGTTGGTGAACGTCGCGGTTTTTTCCTGCGTGGTACTGAGTTGGCTCAACAGCGGATACTGCTTCGACGCAATCAGCAGTTTGGTGAGATCCCGTGCGGTGGAAACGTTGTGGATCGACAGCCCGGTCGGTTCCACATACCGGGTATGGGTCATACCCAGCGCCTTGGCCTTGGCGTTCATGGCGGCGATAAAGGCTTGATAACCGCCGCGATAATGATGCGCCAAACTGGCGGCGGCCCGGTTTTCCGACGACATCAATGCCAGCAGTAGCATGTCGTGACGGCTGATCTCACTGCCCAGACGGACACGAGAATAGACCCCTTTCATTTCCGCCGTCTGGCTGATATCCACGGAAATCCGCTCATCCATCGGCTGATTGGCATCCAGCACGACCATCGCCGTCATCAGTTTGGTGACGGAGGCGATCGGGACGACAACATCCGGATTGGTGGAATACAGCACCTCGTTATTGCGTAAATCAACCACCATTGCGCTACCGGAAGCGATTTCCTGCCGGGCGGCGGCATGCGGTGCGGTGGATGTTTGCGCCATGGCATGAGAGGAGACCAACGCCGGCGCGGACAACAATAATAAGCTCAGGATAGAAAAACGAAATTTTTTATTCATTATCAATTACTTAAACAGCCTGCTGTTAAAGAGAAACCGAAAACCGAAGCATTATAGTGGCCTCTGCCTTTTGACGCATCCGGCGCGCCGGAAAGCTTTGTGACAAAGTTTGACAGTCACGCCATGGCGAAATGGACATAACATATTGCTGTGGCAGGAATTATCCTCTTCCTGCCAGGGGATCGTCCGCCTACCGCCATCAATAACCCAGCAGTTGCCGATAGGATCGGGTTTCAATATTGTCCATCAGCAGCCCGAGACGCAGCGCGCACTCCTGGCATTTTTCACCCAACATGCCTAACTCGTCCTCCTCCTCAGTCATGCAGGATATTTCCACGTAGTGCCCCAGTGCATCGATATGATCCAGCGTGATATGAAAAATCCCCAGAAAGTAAATGCTCCGGGTTTTATTGATTTCGAAGGTTGGTTGATATCCCAGGGTCTTCAGCATGCCGTCCGCCCGATCAAATGACTCGACGTTGACCGCTTCGCAACGCCCGGCTTTCGGCCCTTTTACGATCCAGAGCTTGATGCCCGACGGCGACATATGGCGCAGAATCATACTGATATTTTGCCCGCTTAGCGATTTGTCAGCCGTATCATAATAGATATCGTATTCCCTATTTTCGAATACGAATGATTCGGGATGATGACTGAATAATTTCTCACGAAACGCGACTATATCCTGAATACGAAATTTCAATTCAACTTCATACTTCCCTTTAAAATGCTCAACCACTTTTATTTTCTCTCTCCGCTGTTTTTCTACCGCCGATAAAAAATCACACCAAGTTCAAAAAAGATAAAAAATAAATATTCAGCAAGTAGAAATCGTGTTACGTATGCGTAACGTGTTTATTTTTCGAAACATACAGATAATGACGATGATATATCCGATGAAAAATAAGGCAGTGTCGTTACCGGTTAATTCTTCATCCCGCATCAATTATCCCGTTATGTTTTCTCACAACGCAGTGACCGCGTTATCCCCTAAATAATTCGAGTGACAGGCAGGCGACAATCGAGCGACTCTCCAGACGCTTACATCGGTAAGTCAGGAGATGCATGAGGGCGGCCAACGCGCCTGCAATGCGAACTATGACGGGTCTACCCATTGAAATGACAGCTGGCAACAGTGGTGCTTCTGTCTTCGACAATGGCCACGCCACACGGTGTGTTTATTGTTGTACGCTCCCGGGGGGTGTCCACATCCCCACGCTACGGCGACTCCATGAACTTAAGGGATGGCAAAGCCAGCGCATCAGAAAGATGCTGCGCCATGGCAGCAAAAAAGAGAAGGTGTTTAACAAATACCCGGCAAAATAAAAAAAGTTCCCAATAATGAACCCGCCATCTTTTCCTCACCAGACTATAAAATAAACGACGCTTTCCGATAATGTTTATTTGTCGAGATGCATCCAGTGAATGGTTGCCGTTCCCGCTATACACCATGACAGCGAAAAAAACACCCCCGGCAATCACTTTCCCGATAAAAATAAAACAGGGGCCTGGCCAACCAGGAATTAAGAGACATATTCATCCGGAATCAACCGACATATGCTCGCCGCCTATTATCTGCAAAAATGTGTCATCCTGCTAACCATGTATAGATACGAAAAAGTAATAATTCAATCCACCACACACATTTTTGCAACACTGTACCGAATTATCTGTAAATATTTCTTTCATGTATAAATGGTCATGCCGTCATAAGGCGCTTGACGACAGCCAGCCAGCCTTGAGCGCAAATCGCCGACATGCACTTCCAATTGATGACCATCGGGATCCAGAAAATAAAGAGAGTCGCCCTCGCTGCGATTGTCCTTCCACTCCACCACGCCGGCCTGACGCAATCGCTGGCAAAACGAAGGAAAGTCCGCTTTCGCGATACTAAAGGCATAGTGGGTATAACCGGCCGCCCCCGCGTTTGACTCCGGTGCGGGTTCCAGCGCCAGACACAGCCAGAATCCCGGTAACGACAGGTAAGCCCCGCGCGCCCACTCGGCGTCGAGGCGAAATGGCAGGAGCTGATGATAAAACCGGATGCTGCGCGGTAGATCGCACACCGAAAGCGTTAAATGATTAAAACCGGATAGCATGGGTCATCCCTTCTGGTTACAGCCAACCCATACAGCTTACTCCCCCAAACTTGGGTTCGTATACCGGGCGACTTATCGCGCTTCTGGCACTGTCTCGTCTCGCCGATAGTGTTCAATCACCTGGGCGATGGCCGACGAGGTCGCCAAAGCCCGAACCTGACTAAACAGACAGCCGGCCTCGGCGTACTCCTTGCGCAGATACCCCAGCCACTGCTTAATGCGGGCGACATGATACAGGCCGGTATCCCCCTGCTTCTCCAGCCGCACGTACTTTTGCAACAACCGAACCACGTCCGCCCACGGCATGCGCGCCTCACGGTATTTAATCACCCGGCTCAGGTTGGGCACATTCAGCGCACCGCGCCCGAGCATTACCGCATCGCATCCGGTAGCGGCCAGGCAATCCTGCGCGCTCTGCCAGTCCCAGATTTCCCCGTTGGCGATCACCGGGATCGTCAGACGGCGGCGGATTTCCCCAATCGCCGCCCAGTTGATGCGCTCGGCCTGATACCCGTCTTCTTTGGTACGGCCGTGTACCACCAGCTCCGTCGCGCCTGCCTGCTGTACCGCGTCGGCAATCTCAAACCGCCGCGCGCCGGAATCCCAGCCCAGCCGGATCTTCACTGTTACCGGCAACGCCGCCGGCACCGCCTCCCGCATGGCTTTCGCCGCCTGATAGATCAATTCGGGATCTTTCAGCAGCGTTGCGCCGCCGCCGCTGCCGTTCACCATCTTCGACGGGCAGCCGCAATTCAGATCCACACCCCAGGATCCCAGCGACACCGCCCGTTCAGCATTCTCCGCCAACCATTGCGGGTATTGCCCCAATAGCTGCACCCGCACCCGCGTCCCTGACGGCGTGCGGCTGTCGTGGCGCAGCTCCGGGCAAAGGCGGTAGAACGCCTTTACCGGCAGGCGTTGATCCACCACCCGTAAAAACTCGGTGATGCAAAGATCATAATCATTCACTTCGGTGAGCAATTCCCTGACCAGGGAATCCAATACCCCTTCCATCGGGGCCAGTAACACGCGCATAGCTCGACTCATCGCAAAAAGGCAGGCAATGGTACTGTCGGCGGGAGAAACAACGCAATGGGAAACAGAAAGAAACGACGGGAAAGCATGCGCGTTCCCGTCATGCCGTCGACCGTTACTGCCGGATATCGACCTGATAGAAAATATGCTTACCGAACGGATCGATTTCGTAACCGCTGACGTCCTTGCGCACCGGTTCGAAAATGGTGGAATGGGCGATCATCACCGCCGGCGCCTGCTCATGCATGATGAACTGCGCCTGACGGTACATCTCCACCCGCTTCTGGTGATCCTGCTCGGCCCGCGCGTCGGTCACGAGTTTATCGAACGGCGCATAGCACCATTTGGACGAGTTGGAGCCGCCATTGGCCGAAGTACAGGTGAATAAGGGGCCGAAGAAGTTGTCCGGATCGCCGGTAGCGGTCGTCCACCCCATCAGCGCGGCCTGATGTTCGCCGCTTTTCACCCGCTTGAGGTATTCACCCCATTCGTAACTGACGATATTGGCCTTCACGCCCACCTTCGCCCAGTCCGCCTGAATCATCTCCGCCATGCGGCGGGCATTCGGGTTGTACGGGCGCTGCACCGGCATCGCCCACAGATCGACGGCCGTCCCTTCTGCCAGCCCGGCCTCTTTCAATAGCGCTTTGGCTTTCTGCGGATCGTAGTCGTAATCCTTCACATCGGCGGCGGCGCTCCATACGCCAGGCGGCAACAGGTTTTTCGCCGCCGTGCCGGTGCCCTGGAATACCGCCTCGATGATGGCCGGTTTGTTGATCGCCATGGTCAACGCCTGACGTACTTTCACGTTATCAAACGGCGCTTTCTGGGTATTGAACGCCAGGAAGCCGATATTCAGACCGGCCTTCTGCATCAACGTAATGTCTTGGTTGTTCTTCATGTCCGGCAATTCCGCCGGATTGGGGAACGGCATCACCTGACACTCGTTTTTGCGCAGCTTGGCGTAACGCACCGACGCATCCGGCGTGATGCTGAATACCAGTCGATCAAGCTTCGCCCGCCCCTGCCAGTAACCGTCGAACGCCTGAAACAGAATGCGGGAGTCTTTCTGATACTGCGCCAGACGGAACGGCCCGGTACCGATCGGCTCCAAATCCACTTTCTCCGGCGTGCCGGCCTTCAGCATGTTATCGGCATATTCCGCCGACAGGATCGAGGCGAAATACCAGGCGAGATCCGCCAGGAACGGCGCTTCGGCATGGCTCAGGGTGAAACGCACCGTATTGTCGTCAACCCGATCAATCGCGGTGATCAGCTTACCGAACGACAGGCTTTCGAAATTGGCATATGTCCCGTTGGACACGCTATGGTACGGGTGATGGGGATCCTTCTGACGCATAAAGGAAAAAATCACGTCGTCGGCGTTGAAATCCCGCGTTGGGGTAAATAACGCATTGCTCTGGAACTTCACGCCGTGACGCAGATGGAAGGTGTAGACCTTGCCGTCCGGGCTGACGTCCCAGCTTTCCGCCAGGCTCGGCACCAGGTCGGTGGTACCGACGTTGAAATCCACCAGTCGGTTGTAGATCGGCACCGCGCTGGCATCCACGCTGGTGCCGGAGGTGTAGATCTGCGGGTTAAAGTTTTCCGGCGAACCTTCAGAGCAGTACACCAGGGTTTTGGCGGAAACCGCCGAGCTGACCGCCAGCGCCAGAGCCGCCAGCGTGATGCGTGTTATCGCGTTTTTCATCCCCATCCTCACTTTTTGTTGACTTTAAGGTCTGTCGCTGCGTACAACGAAGCCTCTGATTCTTATTGGAAACCTTTTGTCACCATAGCGAATCTGCCAGACAATCCACAAATAAGGAAGCGTTATGACCCAGTCGCTGGCCAGTCAGTTGACCACCCGTTTTTTCCGTTATCTCGCCGTGACCAGCCAGAGCAATGCCGCGGCGGCGACCTTGCCAAGCACCCTCGGACAAACCGCCATGGCGCAGTTGCTGGCAGACGAACTGCGTGCGTTAGGGTTGCAACATGTGGTGATCGACGAGCATGCCACCGTCACCGCCGTCAAGCCGGGGAATACGCCGGGCGCGCCGCGCATCGGTTTTATCACCCATATCGATACCGTGGACGTCGGGCTGTCGCCGGATATCCACCCGCAGGTGCTGCCGTTCGACGGCGCCGATCTGTGCCTCAACCGTGCGCAGGATATCTGGCTGCGCACGGCGGAACACCCGGAAATCCTGCCTTATCGCGGCCAGGAGATTATCGTCGGCGATGGCACCAGCGTGCTGGGGGCGGATAACAAGGCGGCCGTCACCGTGGTGATGACGCTGGTGGAGAACCTGACGGACGACCAGCCGCACGGCGATATTCTGGTGGCGTTCGTACCGGATGAAGAGATCGGCCTGCGCGGCGCCAAGGCGCTGGATCTGGCGCGTTTCGAGGTGGATTTCGCCTACACTATCGACTGCTGCGAACTCGGCGAAGTGGTGTACGAAAACTTCAACGCCGCGTCGGCGGAAATCCGCTTTACCGGCGTCACCGCCCACCCGATGTCGGCCAAAGGCGTGCTGGTCAACCCGCTGCTGATGGCCCACGACTTTATCGCCCATTTCGATCGCCGCCAGACGCCGGAACACACGGAAGGCCGCGAAGGTTACATCTGGTTCAACGACATCCACGCCAACGCCAACGAGGCGGTGCTGAAAGCCTCGATCCGCGATTTCGATCTGGCTGGATTTGAGGCGCGCAAACAGCAAATCCGCGACGTCACGGCGCAAATCGCCGCGCAATACCCCACCGGGCAGGCCAACTGCACCGTCACCGATGTTTACAGCAATATCAGCAATGCGTTAGGGGATGACCGGCGCGCCATCGATCTGCTGTTTAGCGCCATGCGGGAGTTATCGATTGAACCGAAAGTGACGCCGATGCGCGGCGGCACCGACGGCGCCGCGCTCTCCGCCAAGGGAATTCTGACGCCCAACTTCTTCACCGGCGCGCACAACTTCCATTCGCGCTTCGAATTTCTGCCGGTGCCGTCGTTCATCAAGTCTTATGAAGTCGCGCTACGCCTGTGCCTGCTGGCAGCCGCCAGCGCCTCAGCGCAGCCGTTGTGAACGACGTAGTTGTTAACACTGAGTTGTTAACGTAGTAGTTGTTAACGCAGTAGTTGTTAACGTAGCCGTGGCTAACGCAATAATTGCCGCCGCAGCGTCGACGGGGTGACGCCGAACTCGGCGCGGAAACGCTGGCTGAAATGGCTGGCGGAGCTGAACCCGCAGGCCAGCGCCACGTCGGTGATCGATAACCGGGACTGGCGCAGCAGATCCTTCGCCTGCGCCAGCCGGCGCTTCATCACGTATTGATGCGGCGCCATCCCGACGCTCTGGCGAAACATGCGGGCAAAGTGGAATTCACTCAGCCCGGCTTCCGCCGCCAGATCGCCGATGGTCAACCCTTCCGCCAGACCGGCGTCGATCCGCGCTTGCACCCGTCGCAGCACCGCAGGCGCCAGCCCGCCCCGCGCATCCGGCTCAGCCCAACGCAATTGAGAGTAACGTTGCAGCACATGCAGCATCACCAGCGTAGATGCGGAGCTCAGCATCATCCGGCTGGCGGGATCGCGCCAGTTGCCGGTCAGCAGAAAGTGGCGATACAGCGCTTCCAACTGCGCATCTCCGATAAAAAATGCGCTCATCAAGACAAATGGACGCCGGGCTGCGATCCCAGGTTTTTTCCGCCAGTTGGCGCAGGTGCTCATCGGTACAGTAAAAATGAGCGAAATGCAGATTACCGCGGATGTCCCAGGTCGACACGCTCTCCTGCGGCATCAGGCAGAAACGACCGGGCGCGCCGCCGTTAAACCAGCCGTCGGGACGTTTGTGATAACTCTCATAACCATCCTGGACATACATACTGAACGTATGGTGATGGGTATTTTCCAACGTCACCCGATCGTGACTGTTCTGCCAGATGGCCAGTTGCACGTTATTATCCAGCGTCACGCTGTCCTGCAGCCGGGTTTTGTAATGTTGTAATACCTCAAAGGCTTCATACTGCTGCATGCCGAACCCCGCCCCTCGCTTGTTGATTAATCCACTATATACCGTCCACGGTACCCATTGCAGGCACATCGATTTTTCCGTACCGCGGATCATTAAAAGCCTATCCCAGTAGGCGTTATTGACGCAGCCAGTTTGGGCTCGGGAAGCCGCGCAGAAACCGGCGCGTACACGGAGTACGTGAGGATTTCGAGCACTGCCCAGGGCCAAAATGGCAAGTGAAATAGTCCTAATGGGATAGGCTCTAAATATGCCGGCTATTCCAAGAATCATTTGCAGCATATTTTGCATGGCTCGAAACGGCATATCTCCAGAAAGGATTTTTCAAAGCTGAAATCCGCCGGGCCAAATTTCTTAATACCATAGTGAAAGAGCGCCATCATTAATGCCGGTTTTAATTCCATCAACCACAACTTGACGTCATCGGATTCCCTGTCGAGATGCTTCGCCGGCTTATACCTTTTATTATAAACCTCACGGTTTTCATTCATCAGCGCCTTCGCCCGCTCAACCGTTTCATTGATAAAAACTTTAATTTCCTCCAATGATTTTGAAGTAAACTCATACCGGCCGGTATTTTTCCCGGTGAGTTTCTTGGGTGGGTTAACCAGCATAAAACGAGCCGTCAGCCTATCAATAAACTTCTGCTCATCACTATTCAAAATATGCCGATTTTCATACGCAAACTGCTTACAAGCCAAAATGGCCTGCATGCCCTTTTTTTCAATTTCCGGCGGGATCTCAAAATTAATATAATCATTATGCATGGCAGAACAATCGGCAAATTTGTGATATTTAGGCGCCGAATGACTGTCAAACAGTAACTGCATGTTGGTGCGTTTTTTTCTGGCTTCTTCAATAAATCGGCTATCCAACTCTGTGAACAATGCATGGGTTAACCAAAGCTGGATAAAATCATTATCCGTTAATAATAACCTTAGATTGTCGTTATCGTAATACTTATGGCACAGCTCAACCGTGACGTTAGAAAAAAGGACATGAAACTGATAGGTGAGGCTCTTAAACGACCCCTGGGTAATAAAATATCGCTCAGGATTGGCTATCGAAGGGTTATTCATGATCCTTGCCCTGCATAATCTCGTTAAGCCTGTTCGAGTAAACCTCGTCCACCGCCACTGAAATAGACAGGATCCCCTTTTCTATCAACACACCTAACGACGAGCGAGCGAGGTCACTTTCTTCATAGTCTTGCGCAATTTTTTTAACGATCTGCACATGCTCTTTGGTTGTTAACAGGTACTCAGCAAGCAATTCCCTGATTTCATCATAAAATAAGTTGGCTTTGTTTTTCCCATAGATTTCACACATGATTTCTATCATTGCAGCAATTTTATGGCTGGGGCGATAACTGATGGTGACATAATCATCGCTATTGCTATTCACCCGTCTTTCATTAATCACATCGGCAAGTTTTTTCATCATGTTCACTTTATATTTTATGAGTAAGAATACGCTTAACGTCATCATGCTCTTGTGTATGCGCATTTTCATACTGAAAATACTGATTCACCAAATGACTTGCATGCTGATCAGGGGCAATTTCATAAAGCCAACTTTTCTCAAGCGCATTCCCTTCATTCAGTTCAGGATTTAATTTATCTGCTTCCGTCGCTAACAAATATCGCGTATCGAAATGGGTAACGTCATTTTTAAAAAATTCATACACCAAATGCTCAATCACCGTATTGATGGCGTTTGCACGTGTATCGTCATACAGTTTCGTCAATTCATCAAAAACCGCCAAATCCACTTTATGAATCTTAATATTCATTTTAGGCTTAGCAAAATCGGTGTTATTGATCACTTCATCACCGAATTGAGCGTCATCAATTGAAATTATTTTCATGGGTTTTATATCTCTTTTTCACATTGAATGAATCGTTGTAATACGCCGTGATCAGCGCCTCGTTGAACTCGACTACGGTCAACCCGCCGCGGCTCTTCAACTTTTCCAGATGTTTTAACAGACCGGAGAGTGTGCCCATCATCACGCTGATGGTTTTTTTATCCAGAATGATTTTCTCGCCATCGCCCGATTCGGTTCCGAAATCCAGCGCAATATCAATCACCGCCTGCTGGATGTTTCTCTCACTCATACGCTTGTAGGCATGTCGTGTCAGATTCATAGCTACCTCCTGATGATGAACAGACTATAAAACCAAAATCAGACCATGTAAATAGTCATTTTTTGACTTTTAATTTATTCACCATGAAAAGCTCATGAACAGCAGCCTGAAAACAGTCCACAGAATGCTAATAACGACATGATTAATTTACTCATTATGGTAAATCCTCAACGGCATCCGGCACCTGGCGACAAACCGCAAGATGCCGACACCCGCCGCAAGTTTCTGACAGCCAATAACGCCGAGAGCGCGGATAATTAGCGCTCGGAAGTCATGAAGGAATCGATGAATGAATAGTCTGCTTTACTGCTCGGTGGTGCTGATTTGGGGCACCACCTGGATCGCCATCAGTCTGCAACAGGGTTCCGTGCCGGCGGAAGTCTCCATTTTCTGGCGTTTCGCCTGCGCCAGCGCGCTGTCGATGGCGTTCCTGCTCCTCACCCGCCGGTTAAAACCGCTATCGCTCTCCGGCCATCTGCTGTGCATGCTGCAGGGCGTAACCGTTTTCGGTATGAATTTTTTCTGTTTCTATCATGCCGTCGCCTGGATCCCCAGCGGACTGGAATCGGTCATTTTTTCCATGGCGGTGCTGTTCAATGCCTTCAATGCGCGGCTGTTTTTCGGCCAGCGGCTGACGCGCAATGTGATGATCGCCGCGCCGTTAGGGCTGTGCGGCATTCTGCTGCTGTTCTGGCGCGATCTGCAGCACATCAGCGGCAGCCCACAGCTACTCTGGGGGGTGGGCCTGAGCCTGCTCGGTACTTATTGTTTCTCACTGGGCAATATGATCAGCGCCCGCCATCAACAACTCGGCCGCGACGTCATGACCACCAACGGCTGGGGAATGTTGTACAGCACGTTGGCGATGGGCGCGCTTGCCTGGTCGCTGGGCTACCACTTTCAACCGGAAACCTCGTTGCGCTATCTCGGCTCGCTGTTCTATCTGGCGGTGTTCGGCTCGGTGATTGGCTTCGGCGCCTATTTCATCCTGGTCGGCCGCATCGGCGCCAGTCAGGCGGCCTATTCAACCCTGCTGTTTCCGCTGGTGGCGCTGTCGGTATCCACGTTGTACGAGGGGTATGAATGGCATCCCAATGCCGTGGCGGGACTGGTGTTGATTCTGGTGGGTAATGCGGTGATGTTTTACCGACCGCGGCCGGCCGCTAAAGTGGTCGAACAGCACTAAGACCACGCCGCTTCGGCGATTCGACCGCTCCGGCCATGTCCCACGCTGATGCGTAGTGGCCGGAACGGCGATGGCAGGTTACTGGCCGCTGGTTGGCTTACGCGGCGGGCGACGACGGGCCGTTTGCCCATCCGGACGCTGGCCCGCCGGACGTACCGAACCTTCACGTCGCGGATGACGAGCGCGATCGCCTTGCGGCCGATTCTGCGCCCCCTCATCCTGCGAACGCCCGCCCTGACGCGGTGCTCCGCCGCGCCCGCCTTGGCGACCGTTCTGGATCGGCTCAGCCTTGATGCTGGGATCCGGCTCATAACCGGGGATAGCCACGCGCGGAATATCCCGCTTCAACAGCCGTTCGATATCCCGCAGCAATTTATGCTCATCCACGCAGACCAGCGACAGCGCCTCACCGGTAGAGGCGGCGCGCCCGGTTCGGCCGATGCGGTGGACGTAATCCTCCGGCACGTTCGGCAGCTCATAGTTCACCACATGCGGCAACTGGTCGATATCCAGCCCGCGTGCGGCGATATCCGTCGCAACCAGCACGCGGATTTCGCCATCTTTGAAATTGGCCAGCGCACGGGTACGCGCCCCCTGGCTTTTGTTGCCGTGAATGGCAGCGGCGGTAATGCCGTCTTTATTCAACTGTTCCGCCAGATGGTTGGCGCCATGTTTGGTACGGGTAAAGACCAGCACCTGCCGCCAGTTATTCTGACCGATCAGGTGTGAAAGCAACTCGCGCTTGCGCTTCTTGTCCACCAGGTGTACGTGCTGCGTCACCAGCTCCGACGGCGTATTGCGGCGCACCACTTCCACCGAGGCCGGGTTGGTCAGCAATTTTCCAGCCAGCGCTTTGATCTCGTCGGAGAAGGTGGCGGAAAACAGCAGGTTCTGCCGCTTGGCCGGCAATTTCGCCAGCACCCGGCGAATATCGTGGATAAAGCCCATATCCAGCATGCGATCGGCTTCATCCAGCACCAGAATATCCACCTTCGACAAATCCACCGCGTTCTGGTGTTCCAGATCCAGCAGGCGGCCCGGCGTCGCGATCAGGATGTCGACGCCGCCCCGCAGTTTCATCATCTGTGGATTGATACTCACGCCGCCGAACACCACCAATGAGCGCAAACGCAGGTATTTGCTGTACGCCGTGACGTTATCGCCAATCTGCGCCGCCAGTTCGCGCGTCGGCGTCAGGATCAGCGCCCGTACCGGGCGGCGGCCTTTCGCCTGCGGCGGATTATCATTCAGCAGTTGCAGCAACGGCAGCGTAAAACCGGCGGTCTTGCCGGTACCCGTTTGGGCGCTGGCCATCAGGTCGCGCCCTTCCAGCACCACAGGAATCGCCTGGCGCTGAACCGGCGTCGGCTCACGGTACCCCTGCTCTTCCACCGCGCGCAAAATATCGGCACTCAGGCCGAGAGATTCAAAAGACATAATAGAGAACTACTCCAGATCAGCCCTGAACAGCTTATCCGCGTATGCGGTTTTCAGGGCGAAAACAGATGGGTTCGACACCGTTGCCGACGGTTTGCCAGACAACGCCTCAACCCAGATGAATGGGCACCAACTGCACAGTATCAACTGCCCGCGATAGTAACAGAAAACCCCTTGTTTGAGGAATTTTTATCTATACATCACATTTTCTTTGCCGCTTTATGCGGCAGAATGGCCAGCATTACTATACATATCAGTATGTTGTTGTTTGATGGAGAAAACAGCCGTTATACCCCAAATAATTCGAGTTGCAGGACAACCGGCAGGCGTGTTGAACAACGCCAAGCGCCGGCCCTTTAGGGCGAGGCTCATTGATGGGCCGAGTCACGCAGCCAACACACCTGCAACTTGATATATGACGGGTATACATCACCGCCGTCAGGGCCACGGACAGCACGAATGATGCGGCGGATTGTGCATAACGAGTTATCCTTTTCAAAAACAGGAACCCAAAAACAGGAACGTTATCGCGACACGCATTCGGGAGAGCTATGAACAAAAAAACCGGGCTATTGACGGCGCTTGCATTGTTGGCCGTCGCCGCTGTCGGTTATGGCGTAACGGAATACCGACGACAGCAGGATACGCCGCTGACGCTATACGGCAACGTAGATATCCGCAGCGTCCATTTGGGGTTTCGCGTCGGCGGGCGTCTGGCGACACTCAATGTAGACGAGGGGGACGCCATCCAACCGGGGCAGGCGTTAGCCCAACTGGATGACGCGCCGTACCGAAACGCGCTGCGGCAGGCGCAGGCCAACGTCGCCAGCGCCCAGTCTCAACTGGCGTTGCTGCGGGAAGGCTATCGCAGCGAGGAAATCGAACAGGTGCGCTCGCAGATGGCGCAGGCACAAGCCGCCTACGACTATGCCAACCGCTTCTACCAGCGCCAATTGGGGCTGTGGCAACAGCGCACCGTCGCCGCCAACACGCTGGAAGACGCCAAAGCCACGCGGGATCAGGCGCTGGCCACGCTGAACGCCGCCAAAGAAAAATTCAGCCAGTACCAGCGCGGCAACCGGCCGCAGGAAATCGCCGCCGCCGAAGCGTCGCTGGCGCAGACGCAGGCCGCCGAAGCGCAGGCCGAACTGAATCTCCAGGATACGGCGCTACATGCCCCTTCGGCCGGCGTCATTCTGACCCGCGCCGCCGAGGCCGGCAGCATGCTGAGCGCCGGCGGCACCGTTTTTACCCTCTCACTCACCCATCCGGTCTGGATCCGCGCCTACGTCAGTGAAAAAAATCTGGGTCGCACCGCCCCCGGCAGCGAGGTACTGATCTTTACCGACGGACGCCCCGCGCATCCCTACCACGGCAAAATCGGTTTTGTCTCACCCAGCGCCGAATTCACGCCCAAAAATGTGGAAACCGACGATCTGCGTACCGATCTGGTCTATCGGCTGCGAATTATCGTCGGCGATGCCGACGACGGTCTGCGGCAAGGTATGCCGGTCACGCTACGTCTGGTACAGGACACCGCGTCGCATGGGCAATGACCGCGCGCTGATTCAACTGGAGGCGCTGGAAAAACGGTTCACCGGCATGGAGAGACCCGCCGTAGCCCGGCTGACCGCCGAGATCCACGGCGGCGCGGTAACGGGTCTGGTCGGCCCGGACGGCGCCGGCAAGACCACGTTGATGCGCATGCTCGCCGGATTATTGACGCCCGGCGCCGGCAGTCTTCGGGTGCTGGGGCTCGATCCTATCGCCGACGATCGCCAACTGCATGCCCGCTTGGGCTACATGCCGCAGAAATTTGGGCTGTACGAAGATTTAACGGTGATGGAAAACCTGACGCTGTATGCCGATTTACGCGGCATCACCGGCGCATTGCGGCAGGCCACGTTCGAGCGGCTACTGACCTTTACCGACCTCACCCGTTTCACCGGCCGGTTGGCCGGCAAGCTTTCCGGCGGCATGAAGCAGAAACTGGGGCTGGCCTGTACCCTGCTGGGGCAACCCGATGTGTTGCTGCTGGATGAACCGGGCGTCGGCGTCGACCCCATCTCCCGCCGTGAGCTGTGGCGCATGGTGCACGAACTGGCGAACGACGGCATGTTGATCCTGTGGAGCACCTCCTATTTGGACGAAGCGGAGCAATGCCGCGATGTCCTGCTGCTCAACGAAGGTACCCTGCTGTACCGCGGCGCGCCCGCCGACCTGACCCGCCGCATGGCCGGCCGCTGCCTGCTGATCGACCACGCCGACGGCAGTCATCGCCGGCTGTTGCAGCAGGCTTTGCGGCAACCACAGGTCAGCGATGGCGTGATTCAGGGGCGTTATGTCCGGCTGATTCTACGACCGGAGGCCGATCGCGCCGCCCTGCTGCAAGCGCTGGGCCTGTCGCCGGCCCAGGTGCGGGAGACGGAACCGCGTTTCGAAGACGCCTTTATCGATCTGCTGGGCGGCGGGCCGACGCAGGCCTCGTCGCTGGCGAAAATCATGCCGCAAATCGATACCCACCGCGGCGAGACGGTGATCGAAGCCCGTGATCTGACCAAAAAATTCGGCGATTTCGCCGCCACCGACCAGGTGAATTTTCAGGTACGACGCGGGGAAATTTTCGGCCTGCTGGGGCCGAACGGCGCCGGGAAATCCACCACCTTCCGCATGATGTGCGGTTTGTTGGTGCCAACTTCCGGGCAGGCGCTGGTGTTGGGCATGGATCTGAAAACCAGCTCCGGCAAAGCGCGGCAGCATCTCGGCTATATGGCGCAGAAGTTTTCACTGTACGGCAACCTGACGGTGGAACAGAATCTGCGCTTCTTTTCCGGGGTGTATGGGCTCGCCGGGCAGCGTCAGCGGCAAAAGATGGCGGGCATGACGCAGGCGTTCAACTTCACCCCCATCTATCGCCAAACGCCGGATTCGCTGCCGCTGGGCTTCAAGCAGCGTCTGGCGTTGGCCTGCGCCCTGATGCACGAGCCGGATATCCTGTTTCTGGATGAGCCGACCTCCGGCGTCGATCCCTTAACCCGCCGGGAATTCTGGCAGCACATCAATGGCATGGTGGACAAAGGCGTCACCGTCATGGTGACTACCCATTTCATGGACGAAGCGGAATACTGCGATCGGATCGGGCTGGTGTACCGCGGCCGGCTTATCGCCAGCGGCACGCCGGATGACCTGAAACAACAAGCGGCCGATGCAGACCATCCGGATCCCACCATGGAGCAAGCCTTCATCTCGCTGGTGCAGGCTTATGATAAGGAGCAGCAGGATGTCACCGGATAGCACCCGTTTTTCCTGGCGTCGGTTGCGCGCGCTGTGCCTGAAAGAGACGCGCCAGATTCTGCGCGACCCCAGCAGCGCGCTGATCGCATTCGTGATCCCGCTGTTGCTGCTGTTCATCTTCGGTTACGGCATCAATCTCGACTCTAGCCGTCTGCATGTCGGCGTACTGCTGGAACAACGCAGCGACGACGCCAACAGCCTGGCGCGGGCGTTTTCCGGCTCGCCGTTCCTCCAACCGGTCATCAGTGATAATCGCCCGGCGCTGATCGCCATGATGCAGGAAGGGCGGATCCGCGGCCTGATCGTGATCCCGCCGGACTTCGCCGCACGCATGGCGCGCCCGGAGGACAACGCGCCGATCCAGGTGATCACCGACGGTAGCGAGCCCAACACCGCGAATTTCGTCAAAGGCTACGCGCAAGGGGTATGGCTGGTCTGGCAACAGGAACGGGCCCGGGAACGCGGGGAGAATTTCAGCCAATTGATTGACGTGCAGTCGCGTTACTGGTTCAACGCCGCCGCCATCAGCCAGCATTTCATCATTCCCGGCGCCATCACCATCATCATGACGGTGATCGGCGCCATCCTGACCTCGCTGGTGATCGCCCGAGAATGGGAGCGCGGCACCATGGAAGCCCTGCTGTCCACCCAGGTGACGCGCACCGAACTGCTGCTGACCAAGCTGATCCCTTACTATGTGCTGGGAATGATCGCCATGGTGTTGTGCGTCGCGGTGGCGGTATTCGTGTTGCATGTCCCCTATCGCGGCTCGCTGTGGTTGCTGTTCGGTTTTAGCAGCCTGTTTCTGGCCTGTACGCTCGGCATGGGGTTATTGATCTCCACCCTGACCCGCAACCAGTTCAATGCCGCGATGGTGGCGCTGAATGCCGCGTTTTTACCTGCGGTGATGCTCTCTGGCTTCATTTTTGAAATCAACAGCATGCCGGCACTGGTGCAGGCGGTTTCCTACCTGATCCCGGCCCGTTATTTCGTCAGCACGCTGCAAACGCTGTTTCTGGCGGGCAACATCGGCAGTGTGCTGTTGATCAACCTGCTGTTTTTGATCGTCTCCGCGGTGTTTTTCATCGGCCTGACGGCCTGGAAAACACGGCGGCGCCTGGATTAAAGGGAGTGATCATGTGGTATCGACTCTGGACGCTCATCCGCAAGGAACTGCAATCGCTGCTGCGGGAGCCGCAAACACGCGCCATTCTGGTACTACCGGTGCTGATTCAGGTCACGCTGTTTCCCTTCGCCGCTACGCTGGAAGTCACCCACGCCCGCATCGCCGTTTACAGCGAAGACAACGGCCCGGCGTCGGTGGAACTGACCCAGCGCTTCGCCAGCGCCAGTGCGTTTTCCGAGGTACGACGGCTGCACAGCCCGCAGGAAATCGCCCCGACGCTGGACAACCAGCGCGCCCTGTTGCTGATCCGTTTTCCGCCGGAGTTTTCACGCAACCTGGCGCGCGGCGACGCCACATCATTGCAACTGATTCTCGACGGACGGCACTCCAACAGCGCCCAGATCGCCGCCAACTATGTACAACAGATCGTACAAACCTATCAGCAGGAACTGACGGGCACGGCCAGTAACCCCAGCGAGCTGTTGATACGGCACTGGTACAACCCGAATCTCGACTACAAGTGGTTTGTGGTGCCGTCGCTGGTGGCGTTGATCACCACCATCGGCGTCTTGATCGTGACCTCGCTGTCGGTGGCCAGAGAGCGGGAACAGGGCACGCTGGAGCAACTGTTGGTTTCGCCGCTCGCCACCTGGCAGATTTTTATCGGCAAGGCGGTGCCCGCACAGATTGTCGCCACGGTACAAGCCTCCATCGTGCTGGCCGCCGGCATCTTCGTCTACCGCATCCCGTTTTCCGGCTCGCTGCTGCTGTTCTATTTCAGCATGCTGATCTACGGCTTCTCGCTGGTCGGGTTCGGGCTGTTGATTTCCGCGCTTTGCGCCACTCAGCAACAGGCCTTTATCGGCGTGTTTGTGTTCGTGATGCCGGCTATCTTGCTCTCCGGTTATGTCTCGCCGGTGGAAAACATGCCGGAATGGTTGCAAGACCTGACGTGGGTCAATCCGGTACGCCATTTCACCGCCATCACCAAGCAGATTTACCTGAAGGACGCCGGCCTGGCCGTGGTCTGGCAAGGGCTGTGGCCACTGCTGGTGATTACCGCCACTACCGGCAGCGCCGCCTATGCCATGTTTCGCCGTAAAATCGGCTGATAACCGCCGCCTGGCCGCAATGCCGCGCCGTTAAGCCGGGTCGGCGGGGAAACGCAGGCATCCGGAAGGGCCCATCCCTGCCGCCCCGCTTGCGCTGGGGCTTAACCGGCCAGCATGACCGCACAGTGCAATGCCGCCCTCCGTGATGATTCCCCCCGGCATGAACACCGCTCGTCAGGCTTATCTTTACCCAGACAAGGCTATACTTAAGCCGTGTCTTGCGGTTTATGGGATTAGCCCAGGTCAGTTCGACGCGCCGGAAGACATGTCACCCCCTTCGGGATAGCACGGCTGTTCGCTTGTAATATCGCTCAACAACAAAACCAGGCGGCCACCTGACATTCAGGTAGCCAGCCCGATAACACTGACAGCGAGGAACGACGCTATGTCTGAACAGGCACCGGATTTCTCCTTCACGGTACTGACCATCAATACGCATAAAGGCTTCAGCCCGTTTAACCGCCGTTTTATCCTGCCGGAGTTGCGGGAAGCGGTGCGCTCAGTCTCCGCCGACGTCGTATTTTTGCAGGAAGTTCAGGGGCGGCACGAAACCCATCCGCTACATGTGGAGAGTTGGCCCGATACGCCGCACTACGAATTTCTGGCGGAAACCATGTGGAATGATTACGCCTATGGCCGCAATGCGGTATACCCGGAAGGCGACCACGGCAACGCGGTATTGTCGCGATTTCCCATTTTCAGCTACCGTAATCTGGATATCTCGCTGTCCGAGCATGAGCGACGCGGCCTGCTCTATTGCGTCCTGAAAGTGCCGAACCGCGATTTGCACCTCCATGTGGTTTGCGTCCATCTGGGCATGTCCCCGCACCGCCAGCGTCAACAGATGGAACTGCTGCACACCCTGCTGGACACCATCCCGCCGGACGTCCCGCTGGTGGTGGCAGGCGACTTCAATGACTGGCTGCAACAAGCCACCCCCGACCTGAACCGCTACGCCAGACTGGAAGAGGTATTCAGCCAGCACTACGGCAAGCCGGCGCGCACCTTTCCCGCCCGGTTCCCGCTGTTGCGGCTGGATCGGATTTATGTACGCAATGTACGCACCAGCGCCCCAACCCTGTTAGGCCCCAAACCCTGGTCGCACCTTTCCGACCATGCGCCGCTGGCGGTGGAGATCCATGTGTGAAAACCGAATGGCGTGACGGTAATCAAATCGCGCTGCTGGTCAACGGCGACAATTTTTACCCCAGCGCCTTCGAGGCGATTCGACAGGCGCATAGCCGGGTGGTGCTGGAAACATTCATTCTGTTCGAGGATGAGGTGGGATGGGGGCTGCACGCCGCCCTGCTGGCCGCCGCGCAACGCGGCGTCAGTATTGATGTCACCGCCGATGGTTACGGCTCCCACGATCTGACGACGGAGTTTCTGCGCCCGCTGATCAAAGCCGGCGTGCGTTTTCATTTCTACGATCCGCGGCCGCGGCTGCTGGGCATGCGCACTAATCTATTCCGCCGCCTGCACCGCAAAATTCTGGTCGTCGACGGCGATACCGCCTGGATCGGCGGCATCAACTATTCTGCCGATCACCTGCTCAGCTACGGCAACACAGCCAAGCAGGATTATGCCGTTAAAGTACGCGGCCCGGTGGTGGACGACATCTATCGTTACGTACTGGCCGCGCTGGCCAGCGACGAGGAGCCCCGTCGCTGGTGGCACCCCCGTTTTCATCGCCCGGCGCTGCCGCACCCCGGCAATGCGCAGGCGCTGTTCATCTGGCGCGATAATCGCACCCACCGCCACGACATCGAAAAGCACTACCTGCAGATGCTGCGCCGGGCAAAGCACGAGGTCATTATCGCCAACGCCTATTTTTTCCCCGGCTACCGGCTATTGCGCGCCATGCGTAACGCAGTGCGGCGCAACGTGCAGGTACGGCTGATCATTCAGGGGCAACCGGATATCCCCATCGTTCTTTTCGGCGCCCGGTTGTTGTACCGCTATCTGGTGGACGCCGGCGTTGAAGTTTACGAATACCGGCAACGACCGTTACACGGCAAGGTAGCGCTGCAGGACGACTACTGGGCCACCGTCGGCTCCAGTAATCTGGATCCGCTCAGCCTGGCGCTGAATCTGGAAGCGAATCTGGTTATCCATGATCGCGATTTCAACCAACAGTTACGCGACAACCTGCGGCAATTGATACAGGAAGAGAGTCGGCGGGTCGAAGAGCAGCATGTGCCGCGCAAAAACGGCTGGCGACTGCTGGTGAACGTGGCGGTATTTCATTTTCTGCGCCGCTTCCCGGCGCTGGCCGGCTGGCTGCCCGCCCATACGCCCCAATTGACCCAAATTGATATCCCGGAACCGCCGCACATGCCTCCGCAATAGTACCGGCCACGCCGGAACCGCCCGAAACGCGCCGCTGTTTGCCTCGCACGCCGCACCGTTCCCTGTATTCCACATGCCGTGCTGCCGCGAACGGGGTGAATCACTGGCGCGCGCCATGTCTGGCCCATACGGTTCCCTCCTGCCATGGCGTGCGTTGATTGCGCCGGAGGGGCGGTTATCATGATATCTGTCATTACGTTGGCGGCAGAGAATGTTACTGTTAACCGCATCGCTGTCGTTGAGCCGAAACAGCGCGGGCAAACACAGTGTGGTGTTTTTTCAGGGAGTTATGATGGTCGATGTTCTTATAAAAGCGTTTTCATTCATTCTGGTCATTATCATTGGCTATCAGCTCAAACAACGGGGCATTCTGCAGCAGGAAAGCGCCACCGCACTCTCCAAGCTGATGATGAACTTCACCCTGCCCGCCGCCGTGATTACCGGATTCGCCAGTTTTAAAGTCGACCACTCGCTGCTGATCCTGGTGGCGTTGGGGCTAGGGTGTAATCTGGTGCTGCTGGGCGTGGGGTATCTTATCGGGCGCCGCAGTCCGGAAGGGCTGAAAGCGTTTTATATGATCAACTCGCCCGGCTACAACATCGGCTGTTTTACCTTGCCGTATGTGCAGAGTTTTCTCGGCCCGGTCGGTATTGTCGCCACCTGTCTGTTCGACGCCGGCAACTCGGTGGTCTGCACTGGCGGCAGTTTCGCCGTGGCATCTGCCGCGACGGGGAAAAGCTCAGGCTGGCTCAACATCGTTAAACGGCTGTTTTCATCGGTGCCGTTTGATGTTTATGTGTTACTGATGATCGCCGCGCTGATGGGATGGCATCTCCCCTCGCAGATTACGCTGCTGGTCTCCACCCTCGGCAACGCCAACCCGTTCGTGGCGATGCTGATTATCGGCATGCTGCTGGAAGTCAACATCGACCGTTCGCAGCTAAAGCATGTGCTGACCGTTCTGCTGCTGCGTTATACCTCGGCGGCGGCCTTCGCCTCGCTGTTCTATTTTTTCACCCCGCTGCCGCTGGAGATTCGTCAGGTGCTGGCCGTCGTGGTATTTGCGCCGCTGTCATCGTTATCACCGCTGTTTACTGCGCGCTTCAACGGTAATCTGGCGGTGGTGGCCAGCTTCGCCAATTCCCTATCCATTATGATCAGTATCCTGATCATCACCACGCTGCTGACGACCATGCAGCTTTAGCCGGAAAAGGCCAGTCACGCCACAGAGGAAATGGGAAAGGAACGCCGGAAACGGAAAGCCATCAGATCAACAAAAGCCCGTCGCAACGGGCTTTTGTGCAGTAAGGGAAATGGAACCTTAGCGGCGGTTGCCGAACAGACGCAACAGCATCAGGAACAGGTTGATAAAGTCCAGATACAAATCCAGCGCGCCGACAATCGAGTAGCGGCGGAAGTTTTCGCGATCGTCAGGAGACAAGGACTCACCCAGATATTTCAGCTTTTGGGTGTCATAGGCGGTCAGCCCGACAAACACCAACACGCCGATATAGTTGATGGCCAGCGCCAGACCGGAACTCTTCAGCCAGAAATTCACCAGCGTTGCCAGCAGGATACCGATCAATGCCATGAACAGCATGCTGCCCAACCCGGTGAGATCGCGTTTAGTGGTATACCCATACACACTCATCGCGCCGAACGTACCGGCGGTAATCACGAAGGTGCTGGCGATAGAATCACCGGTATAAACCAGGAAAATGCTGGAAATCGTCAGCCCGGTCAGCGCCGAATAGAGCATGAACAACGTGGTGGCGACGCCGCCGCTCAGCCGGTGCACCATGCCGGACAGCACAAACACCAGACCGAGTTGCACAATCACCAGACCGAAAAAGGTGAACTTGCTGCCGAACACCAGTTGCATAATCGCGCTGTTCTGGGGGGCATACCAGGCGACAAACGCCGTCAGAAGCAGACCGCAGGCCATCCAGCCGTAGACTTGCGCCATAAATGCCTGCACGCGGGTACCGGCCTGCTGAACGATGGAACCGCTGGAACGTGAAAATCGATCCATGATGCTACCTTTGTGTTGAGTATGTTGGGGTGTGTATATGAAGAAGGGCCGCAGCCCGCCTGTTGTTCAGCTTAACACAAAACGCGCATTCGACACGCTGACCGTCGCACAGACCACGCGCCTGTCGCCCGGACACTCAATCAAGAATATGCGCCAGCCCCACCACATTCAGACATACCGGCGTCCCCACGCCGATGCCCTCGCGACTGAGGGTTTTAATGTCGATTTCCTGCTGGCCGTGCGCCACCCTCACACGCAACGTGGACACAAAACCGGCGAAATCCACGGCAGTCACCACCGCCTGAGGCTGCGTAAACGGCGGCGCGGGCATAATGTCTATCTGTTCCGGCCGCAGCATGATGCGTGCCGGGCCACGGCGTAAGCGGTCGCTCACGCGGACATCGCCCAGCACACAGGCCGCCAGGCCGTTCTGTAATTCGGCGGACACCACCAATGTATCGCCGAGAAACGCCGCCGTTTCTTCATCGGCCGGCTGTTGATAGAGCGACTGCGGCGAACCGACCTGAACCAGACGCCCCTGTCGCATCACCGCGACTTGATCGGCAAACGACAATGCCTCCGCCTGATCGTGCGTCACCAGAATGGACGCGATGTCCGACTCCGCCAGCAGCGCCGCGACCGATTGACGCATGGCGGCGCGCAACCCGGTGTCCAGCGCGGAAAACGGCTCGTCCAACAGCATCAACGCCGGCCGTTGTGAGAGTGCCCGCGCCAGCGCCACCCGCTGCTGCTGGCCACCGGAGAGTTGGTGCGGCCACAGAGATGCCAGTTGACGATCAAGAGAAACCCGCTCCATCAGCTCATCGACCCGACGCTGTTTCTCCCGGCGGCTGCCGCCAAGCCCAAAGCTGATATTCTGCGCCACGGTAAAATGCGGAAACAGCGCGCCATCCTGCGGCACAAAACCGATGCCGCGCTCATGCGCCGGCACCCAGACGGCGTCGTCCGCCAGCAGGCGGCCCTGCAACCGAAGCCGGCCGTCATCCGGCGCGTCGAACCCGGCGATAATCCGCAGCAGCGTGGTTTTGCCGGAACCGGAAGGCCCTACGACCACCGTCCGGCTCCCAGGCGCGACGTACAGGTCGATGGCATCCAGCACGCGGGTGGCGCCAAACGATTTACCGATACCGAAAAGTTCCAGAGTATTCATAGTCCTGCCGTGCGTTTGGATTGCGAATAAAACAGCCAGGTCAATGGCAATGACAGCACCACCATAATCAGGGCGTAAGGCGCCGCCGCCATGTAATCGATCTCGCTGGTCAGCGCCCAGAAGCCGGTCGCCAGCGTCCGGGTGCCGTTGGGCGCCAACAGCAACGTCGCCGTCAGCTCATTAGTCACCGCCAGAAATACCAGCGCCGCGCCCGAGGCCGCGCCGGGTGCGGCCAAGCGCAGCGTAGTGCGCCACAACGCCCGCAACGGTGAACACCCCAGGCTACGGGCTACGTTCTCCAGTTCCACCGGCGCCTGGGAGATCCCCGCGCGCAGAGAAATCAGCGCACGCGGCATGAACATCAGCACATAGGCCAGCAGCAACGTTATTTCCGTCTGATAGATAGGACGCAAGGAATGGATGGTCATCGTCACCAACGCCAGCGCCACCACGATACCGGGCAGCGAACTGGTGACATAGTTACAGCTTTCCAGTACCCGATAGACGCCGGAAGGATGCCGTACCGACAACCAGGCCATCGGCAAGGCGCACAGCGTCACCAGCAGGGCGCCGACCACCGCCAGCCATAGCGTCTGCGTCAAGGCGGGCAACAGATCGGGATTACGCCATACTGCGGCACCGCCGCGCGCCAGCCAGCGCCCCAACGTCATCAGAGGCACGCCCAGCGCCAGCAATACCAGCATCAGCGGCAAAAGCAGCCCCAATGTCAGCGTTGTCGGCCCCAACCGCCATAGCGTTTGACTGCGGGCGCTGCCTGAACCGACGCGGGCGTAACGGGCGCAGCCGCGGGTGCCCGTTTCCAGCGCCAGCAAACCAAGACAGCACAGCACCAACACGCCGGCCAGCATATTGGCCGCCGGGCCGTTAAAGGTGGATTGATATTGTTCGAAAATCGCGGTGGTGAAGGTATCGAAGCGAATCATGGCGTACAGGCCGTACTCCGCCAGCAGGTGCAAGGCGATCAATAGCGACCCGCCCCATACCGCCAGCCGCAGCTGCGGCAACACCACCCGCCGGAAAACCGCCCACGGCCGGGATCCCAGCGAGGTGGCGACATCCTCCAGGCTGGGGTCGAGGCGGCGTAACACCGCAGCGACGGGCAGATAGATAAACGGGAAATAGGCCAGCACCGACAAAAACACCCCGGCGGCGAGCCCGTTCATTCCCGGCAGCAGGCTGATCCAGGCATAGCTTTGTACAAACGCGGGCACCGCCAGCGGCGCCGTCAGCAACAGCGACCAAAGCCGACGCCCCGGCAACGCGGTACGTTCGGTCAGCCACGCCAGCGCCACGCCCAACAGCGCGCACAGCGGTAACGTGCACACCACCAGCAACACGGTGTTCACCACCAGCTCGCCGACACGAGGGCGAAACACCAGCGCGCGCACGCTATCCCAGCCGGTCTCAAACGTCACGCCCACCACAAACCCCAACGGCAACAGCGCCAGCAGAGACAGCACCAATGCAGCCGCTACGATCCAGCGCTCCGGCCGTTGCCGCGACTGACGGCGCGCCGTCGGCGCCGCCCGTCTCACTTCCTGCAACTCCGCGTCAAACATACCGCGCGGCGCCTCCCGTCGGACATGTGGTCATTACAGCAGGCCCGCCTCGGTCATCAATTCCACCACTTTTTTACCGTTTAACTGCGCGGCGTCTACCTTCGGCGCATTCAGGGATTTCAGCGGCACCAGTTTTGGGTTCGATTCGGCGTTCACGCCCACCGCATACTCAAACGCGGTATTGGTACGCAACAGCGCCTGGCCCTGCTTGCCGGTGATCCACTTGATAAAGGTTTGAGCTTGCTGCGGGTGCTTGCTGGCCGCCAGTACGCCGCCGCCGGAAATACTGACGAATGCGCCCGGATCCTGGTTTTTGAAATAGTGCAAACGGACATTTTGGCTGTTCTCGCCGGTTTTAGCGCCGTCGACGAACGGGTAGTAGTGGTAGATCACGCCGCTGTCGATCTGGCCGGCATTAACGGCTTTCATCACCGTACTGTTGCCCTTATAGGCGGTGAAGTTGGTTTTCATCGCCTTCAGCCACGCCAACGTTTCCTGCTCGCCTTTCAACGCCAGCATGGCGCTGACGATAGCCTGAAAATCGGCGCCGGACGGAGACGCCGCCCAGCGGCCTTTCCATTCAGGTTTAGCAAGATCCATCAGCGATTTCGGCAACTGCGCCTCGCTGATTTTCTCCGGGTTGTAAACAAACACGGTAGAACGGGCGGCGATACCGATCCAACGGCCGTGGGACGGGCGGTACTGCGGTTCAACCTGCTGGAGTGTTTCGGCATCCACCGGCGCAAACAGATGGGCGTTATCCACCAGCACCATGGCCGGCGAGTTTTCGGTCAGGAACACATCCGCCGGCGTCGCGCTCCCTTCCTGCACCAGTTGGTTCCCCAGTTCGCTATCGCCGCCGTTGCGCAGCGTTACCTTAATGCCGGTTTCCTGGGTGAAAGCATCGGCCCAGGATTTGACCAGATTTTCATGCTGCGCGTTATACACCACGATGCCGTCGGCTTCCGCCTGCGCGTTACAAGAAAACCCCAGCATCAAAGAAGACGCCAGCAGCGTGACGGAAAACAGAGAAGCTATATGCCGTTTCATACCATTATCCTTTTATAACTATCTGACATTAAAAGTGAATTGGTCGGACTCAAATCAACGGCGACCATTATCCCGAACGGAAAATGGAAATAAAAATGATTCTTATTAATGGGTTTGCTGACGATTTCTTAACGATTTCTTGATGAAATACTGAATTTACAACACGTTGGAATCGCTCTGCTCATGCATGAGAGAGCAATTAAGTAGCGGCGGCAATCAATTTGCCGCCGAAGGGAATTACCAGCGTTCGGCAGCCTGTCGATCGCTGTCGCGGGCATCCACCCAACGATCGCCCGTCGTCGTCGCCTCCTGCTTCCAGAACGGCGCGCGGGTCTTGAGATAATCCATGATGAATTCCGCCGCCGCGAACGCCGCATGCCGGTGTGCTCCGCTCACGCCGACAAAGACGATTTCATCGCCAGGGTACAATGCGCCGATCCGGTGAATCAGGCTGACGCGCTGTAAGGGCCAGCGTTGCCGCGCCTCGGCGACGATCTCCTCCAGCGCCTTTTCCGTCATGCCGGGATAGTGCTCCAGCGTCAGCGCCTGCACGCTGTCCCCCAGATTGTGATTACGCACCTTGCCGGTAAAGGTGACAACCGCGCCGTCAGACTCACAAGCCGACAGCCATTGGTATTCATCACCGACGCTGAACCCGGCCTCGCCTACCCGAATACGTGTTTCCATCCCATCAGCCCCCGGTCACTGGCGGAAAGAATGCCACTTCGTCGCCATCCGCCAGCGGATGCGTCATCGTCACCAGCGACTGGTTTACCGCCGCCAGCAAACGCCCATCCTCCAGCGCCAGCGCCCAGCGCCCACCGCGGGCGCACAACGCCTGCCGCAGCGCCGCCACATCGGCGTACTCCGGCGGCAGCGACAGCCGGTCGGTTCCCGTCAACTCCCGCACCTGGGCGAAAAACAGCACATTGATCATGATGCCTCCGCAACAAAATCGCCGGATTTGCCGCCGCTCTTCGCCAGCAAACGTACCGGGCCGATCACCATATCTTTCTGCACCGCCTTGCACATATCGTAAATCGTCAGCGCCGCGACGGAAGCCGCCGTCAGCGCCTCCATTTCCACGCCGGTCTTGCCGGTAAGGCGACACAACGCCTCAATACGTACCCGGTTATGCTCCGGCTGGGCCTCCAACTCCACGGCGACCTTACTCAACAACAGCGGATGGCACAGCGGGATCAGCTCCCAGGTTCGTTTAGCGGCCTGAATGCCGGCGATACGTGCGGTGGCGAAAACATCGCCCTTGTGATGGCGGCCTTCAACGATCATCGCCAGCGTTTGCGGCGCCATCGTGACAAAGGCTTCGGCGCGGGCTTCGCGCACGCTGTCGTTCTTGCCGGAAACATCCACCATTTCCGCCTCGCCGGCGGCATTGATATGCGTCAGTTGGCTCATGCTCGGTTACTTTTTCAAATGGGGATAGAGATTGCAGGGTTTCTGGCGCGCATCCAACTGCTCGCAGATAATGCGTTCCCAGGCGGTATGGCACGCTTTGGTCGACCCCGGCACGGCGAAAATCGCCGTCTGATTGGCTAACCCGGCAATCGCGCGCGACTGGATGGTAGCAGTCCCGATTTCTTCATAAGACACCATGCGAAATAACTCGCCGAACCCCTCGATTTCACGATCGAACAGCACCCGGATCGCTTCCGGCACCTGATCGCCCGCGGTAAAACCGGTGCCGCCGTTAATCAGCACCACATGAATATCATCACTGGCGATCCAGGCGGAAACCTGCGCACGAATCTGATACAGGTTTTCGCTGACGATGGCGCTGGCCGCCACCTGATGCCCGGCATCCTGCAACGCCTGGCGCAGATAATCGCCGGAGGTATCGTCCGCCGCAGTACGGCGTGCAGACACCGTCATCACCGCCGCCCGTAACGGCACAAATTCGCTGCTAACCTTGCTCATCGTTAACTCCTTAAACGTATGCGTGACTGACGACGTCAGCCGCCAATAAAAGACAGATTCTGGGTGATGCCGCTATCGCCCTGATGCAGGAAGTGCGTTTCGCGCTTGCGGGTCAGGCCCCCGGCGATACGCATTTTCAGCGCCTCAACCTGGCCGTCTTCCTGCAGCAAATCGCGCAGCGGGATCCCCTTCTCGCCGAACAGGCAAAGATGGAGCTGGCCCACAGCGGAAACCCGCAGCCGGTTGCAGCTCTGACAGAAATCTTTCTCGTATGGCATGATCAGCCCCACCTCCCCCAGAGAGTCCGGATGGGAAAACACCTGCGCCGGGCCGTCGCTGCGTGAACGCGGTTGCTGCTGCCAACCCTGCTGCAGCAGACGTTCGCGGATGACCTCGCCGGAAACGTGGTGGCGGCGAAACAGCGCGCCTCCGTCGCCGGTCTCCATCAGTTCAATAAAACGCAGTTGAATCGGGCGCTGGCGGATCCATGCCAGAAAGGTGTGCAGGCTGCTGTCGTTAATGTCACGCATTAATACGGTATTGACTTTGACCCGCGAGAAACCGCAGTCGAAAGCGGCGTCGATGCCGTCCATCACCTGACGAAATTTGTCCTGACCGGTAATGGCGTGGAATTGGCGAGCGTCCAAACTGTCCACGCTGACATTCAGAGAGGTCAAACCCGCTTCGCGCCAGCGCGCCACATCGCGCGCCAGACGATAGCCATTGGTCGTGACCGCCAGCGTATGGATAGCCGGGTTTTCGCGAATCGCGGCGATGATCTCCACGAAGTCTCGCCGCAGCGACGGCTCGCCGCCGGTCAGGCGCACTTTTTCGGTGCCCAGTTCGGCGAAAGCGCGGCTGACTCGGCGGATCTCGTCCAGCGACAAAAAACGGGAAGACGCACTGCCATTAGGCTGATAGCCATTCGGCAGACAGTAGGTACAACGAAAATTGCAGACGTCTGTTATCGACAGGCGCAAATAGAAAAACTTGCGCGCAAACGCATCGGTCAGTTGACTCACCATAAACACCTTTCCAAATACGGGAGATGCGAGCATTTCTGCTTCGCATCCTGGTGGCCTCACTGGGCCACGGCCAAAGAGCCATATTTCGCGACAACGAAACTTAGGCGCCAGGGCTAGGAGTTTGATTGCCTGTCTATATACCGACAGCACAACCGTGATTGCTGCATAAAGTTTATCGCCAAAAGCGGCGCTTCGTCAGCTTAAAACCGTTATATAAATTTGTATATACCGGATTTTATTCACTATTTTCGCTGCTCAGCATACCGCAAAGCGTCACGCTAACGTTGCGCTATATCATGCAATAACGCACATTTCCGGCAGAAATAAAGGGGTATGGCGCGACGTCTTATGCATGAGCCCGCCCAAAAACAAGGGAGGCGCCCAACGGACGCCGGATCTTCCCGGCATAGCAAGCTGCAAATTTGCGTTTGTGCTGATGCCACAGCGCGGCTGGTTGTGCTATATATCCGCTACTTTTTTCAGGTTATTTCTTTCAGGCTCTTTTTTCGGGCAACAGTAAGGATGTTTATGCGCAATCGCACACTGTCGGATCTTGATCGCGTAGTCGCGTTAGGGGGCGGCCACGGCCTGGGGCGCGTGATGTCGTCGCTGGCTTTTCTCGGCAGCCGGCTGACCGGCATCGTCACCACCACCGACAACGGCGGCTCCACCGGCCGCATCCGGCGTGCGGAAGGCGGCATCGCCTGGGGCGACACCCGTAACTGTCTCAATCAACTCATCACGACCCCCAGCGTCGCCTCCGCGATGTTTGAGTACCGCTTTGGCGGCACTGGCGAGCTGGCCGGGCACAATCTGGGCAATTTGATGCTAAAGGCCATGGATAACCTGAGCGTCCGCCCGTTGGAAGCCATCAACCTGATCCGCAATTTGCTCAACGTGGATTCATTTCTTATCCCGATGTCGGAACAATCGGTCGACCTGACGGCCATCGATCAGCACGGCAATACCGTGTATGGCGAGGTGGAAGTCGATAAACTGACGGCACTGCCGCAGGCACTGAAGCTCGACCCGGTTGTACGCACCACCTGCGAAGCGTTGCACGCCATCGCTGAAGCCGACCTGATTCTGATCGGCCCCGGCAGTTTCCTGACCAGCCTGATGCCGCTGCTACTGCTTGATGATCTCACCCAGGCGCTGCGCTGCGCGCAGGCGCCGATGGTCTATATCGGCAATCTGGGTACCGAAATCAGCCACGCCGCCACTCACCTGACGCTGGCGCAAAAACTGGACATGATGGAAAGCCGCGTCGGCCGTCGGATTATCGACGCGGTGGTGGTGGCGCCGCAGGTCAATACCCGCCGCGTTGAAGATCGCGTTATCGTGCGGCACCCGCTGGCGGCCGACGACATTCCCCATCATCACGACCGTACTTTGCTGCGAGCGGCGCTGGAACAGGCGGTGCAGTCGCTGGGGAAAGTTCACGCCCTCAGCCAAGGCGTATGAGTCACCCCCAGCAGCAAACCTTCCGGGCTGAGAAAACGGGTGACGGTTTGCCCCCAGGGCTCTAGCCGGTTATCCACCAGCAGCGGATAACCCCGTTGCTTCAGCGTTTGCGTGGCGGCGTCAAGATCAACCACTTCCAGCTCCAGCCAACCTTGCGGCACCGGGTAGTCCGCCGGCCAGCTATCACTGCCGAAGCAAGACTGGCTGGCCTGCTCCAGCGGCCATAGCGCGAAATGTTTCACCCCCGCCAGCCCCTCGGCATTCAGGTAAGACTCATTGCCGGGCATCGGTTTCAGCGGCAGATTCAGCAATTCCAGATAGCAGGCGCGGCTGGCGGAAAGCGATGACACAATCGGGCCGAAGCCCGCCACAAACAACACTTCGACACCGGAAATCGACGGAGTCATATCATTACCTCTCTGGTTTCGGTTCATCAATCCGCAGACATGTCGGGGCGTCGAGGGACGCTCCGGCTAACCTCAGGACGCCGCGATAAACCGCTCTTTTAACGCATGGAGCTCGTCGCGCAGACGGGCGGCCTCCTCAAACTCCAGATTCTGGGCGTGGGCCAGCATCTGGTTTTCCAGTTCACGCATCTTCTGCTCCAGCGCCTTGGGCGACAGTTGCGCATACCCGGCGGCGGGTTCGGCGGCTTTCTTGCTGCGGCCTTTGCCTTTCTGGCCGGTCGGCTGGCCGATCTGCAAAATGTCCGTCACCTTCTTGTTAAGCCCTTGCGGCACGATGCCGTGTTTCTCGTTGTAGGCTTGCTGCTTCTCGCGGCGACGTTGGGTTTCATTCATCGCCCGCTCCATCGAGGGCGTAATCCGGTCGGCGTACAAAATCGCCTTACCGTTAAGGTTGCGCGCCGCGCGGCCGATGGTCTGGATCAACGAACGTTCGGAACGCAAAAAGCCTTCTTTGTCCGCATCCAGGATCGCCACCAGCGACACCTCCGGCATATCCAACCCTTCGCGCAGCAGGTTGATGCCCACCAACACATCGAACTCGCCCAGACGCAGATCGCGGATAATCTCCATGCGCTCGACGGTATCGATATCCGAATGCAGATAGCGCACACGCTCGCCGTGCTCCTCCAGATATTCGGTCAAATCCTCCGCCATGCGTTTGGTCAGGGTCGTCACCAGCACCCGTTCGTTGATGACTGAGCGTTTGCGGATTTCCGACAACAAATCATCCACCTGCGTCGTAACCGGACGCACTTCCAGCTCCGGATCCAGCAGGCCGGTGGGGCGCACCACCTGGTCGATGACGTCGCCGCCGGATTTCTCCAGCTCGTAATTGCCCGGCGTAGCCGACACGTAAATGGTCTGCGGCGCCAACGCTTCAAATTCCTCAAAACGCATCGGGCGGTTATCCAGCGCCGACGGCAGGCGAAAGCCGTACTCCACCAGCGTTTCCTTACGCGCCCGGTCGCCGCGGTACATCCCGCCCAGTTGTGGAATGGTGACGTGGGATTCGTCGATCACCAGCAGGCCGTCCGCCGGCAGATAGTCGAACAACGTCGGCGGCGGCTCGCCCGACTGGCGGCCGGAGAGAAAACGGGAATAGTTTTCGATGCCGGAGCAGTAGCCCAGTTCGTTCATCATCTCCAGATCGAAAGTGGTGCGCTGAGCCAGGCGTTGCTCTTCCAGCAGCTTGTTGTTGGCCAGCAGCACCTGCCGACGCTCCGCCAGCTCCACCTTGATATCCTCCATCGCCTGCAGGATGCGCTCGCGTGGGGTGACGTAATGCGTTTTCGGGTAGATGGTATAACGCGGCACCGTCTGTATTAATTGGCCGGTCAACGGGTCGAACAGCGACAGGCGTTCCACCTCTTCGTCAAACAGTTCGACGCGCAGCGCAATCTCGTCCGATTCCGCCGGGAAGATATCGATCACTTCGCCGCGCACCCGGAAGGTACCGCGCTGGAACGCCTGATCGTTGCGGGTGTATTGCAGTTCCGCCAGCCGCCGCAAGATAGCGCGCTGATCGATCAACATGCCTTGCGTCAGATGCAGCATCATCTTCAGATACAAATCCGGATCGCCCAGGCCGTAAATGGCCGACACCGACGCCACCACCACCACATCGCGCCGCTCCAGCAGCGCCTTGGTGGCCGACAGCCGCATCTGTTCGATATGCTCGTTGACCGAAGCGTCCTTCTCGATAAAGGTATCGGAACTGGGTACGTAGGCTTCCGGTTGGTAGTAGTCGTAGTAGGAAACGAAATACTCCACCGCATTTTCCGGAAAGAAGGATTTCATTTCACCGTACAGCTGGGCCGCCAGCGTCTTGTTGGGCGCCAGAATCATGGCCGGCCGGTTGAGATCGGCAATCACGTTGGCGATGGTGAACGTCTTGCCGGAACCGGTCACGCCCAGCAGCGTCTGATGCGCCAGTCCGTCGCCCAGCCCTTCTTCCAGCCGACGAATGGCTTCAGGCTGATCGCCCGCCGGTTGAAAGGCGGAATGCAGTTTGAACACTTTACTCATGACGGATACCCGGATGCAGGAAAAGCTGGAACGCCAGCGGACGGCTCAGGGATATTATGGAAATCCCCCGCAGTTTTGCCAGTGAAATGATACTGGATATAACTCCAGCATCAAGACATTATCGGATGATATACGCCAGCGGCGCGCTAAATCCTCTATCGCGGTATCACGCCACACTGGCGCCGCATCCCATGTTTCATTAAACAACAAGGTAACGGGTTCTTATCATTGCCAGTACAGGAAAACGGCCGCATCAGCTAGCACAGCGCCGTACACTTATCCAGAAAAAAATAGGTTATTTATCCCCAGATTTTCTCTATCGCAAATTAACTGTTAGTACCAGTGCCGGGAATTTATGCAACCGGCCGCCGAAGTTTAAAAAGCGGCTTGATTTTAATTAATTCATTGATATTACATGTTTTTGTAAAAAAGCATCGATTAACGTCAATCCAGTCGCAAGCCGCGCCGGCTCTTGGTTAGCGCGTTTTTTCTAACCCTAATGCACACAGTTATCCACAGAAATAGTGGATAACTCCCACAAGCGCCCGCGCTCTCTGAACTGGCGTCAGTCGGTGTGATCACGCCCGCCCGGTGGACAACCCGGTCAAGGACGAAATTTCCACCATTGAAGTCAGTATTGTTATGAAAAAAAGAGCTAAATGACACAGACTTAGCGAGAAGAAAAAACTCTGCCCAGTGCAAGGAACTGTGTTTTGCAAACAGGTTTTTTCTATCAATATCAACTTATCCCCCGGAGATGGCGATGCTTCGCCGAAACACTATCCGCGGCTCAGTAAAGCGATATTTAAGTAACATCCGATATCCTGTTGAAGCGGTTCGGATAAATGCGGAATTTCCCCCAGAAAAGGGGCGGGAATGCGCTGCTGCAACGTCTGTAGATAGGCGCGGTGATAACGTCCGGGCGGCGCGACATCGTTGGCGATCCACCCCGCCAGGGGCAACCCGGCCTGCGCCACCGCCTGCGCGGTCAGCATGGCGTGGTTGATGCATCCCAGCTTCACCCCCACCACCAGGATCACCGGCAGCTGTTCCTGCCTCACTCAGTCGGCGAAGGTCGAGGTTTCCGACAACGGCGTGAACCAGCCTCCCGCCCCCTCGGTCAGCACCCAATCCGCCTGCTGCCCGAGTTGCCGCAATCCGGCGCTGAGCCGGCCGAAATGAATGGGACGCCCCTCTTCCACACTGACGATATGCGGCGACGTCGGCGCCATAAATGGCAACGGATTAACCGCCTCATAAGGTAGCGTCACGCTGCTGTTGGCCTGCAACAACAACGCATCGCGATTGCGAACCCCCTGCGGCGTGAGTTCGCTGCCGGAC